>CAXTTW010000205.1:0-5338 GCA_964247255.1 uncultured Acidobacteriaceae bacterium | reverse complement strand
TAGTTGACCGCGAAATCCCCACCGGCCACGAGCGCGTCGTGGTGATCGACCCGGAATACGTCCGCCAAATGGTCGCCGGCATTGTGAAGGACCAGGATTTGAGCCGGTACATCTTATAAGTCGCTACAGGCTCGCAGGCCTGAATAAATATCCGAGCGCATGCTGAACGCGCGCGTCTTTCTCGATAGAAGGAACCCATGACTTCGATCGAGGGACTCAGCTTCGTGTTCTCCAGTGGTGAGTCGCGCTCGGAAATCGGCCCGGAAACAGACCTCGAAGCGCTCGTCGAAACCTATGCACCTTTGCTTTTCCGCGTCACCTACTCCTTGCTTCGCAGCCGGGCCGAGGCGGAGGACGCCGTCCAGGATACGTTCGTCCGCGTTCTGGAGCACCGCTCCTCGCTGCCGGCCATCCGGGACATGCGGGTCTGGCTCGTCCGGATCGCCTGGAATCTGGCCATGGATCGCAGACGCCGCATCCGTCCGGAGCAATTGGACCAGGAGTATGTCGCCGGCCTGGCCGCTTCCGGTGCGTCGGCCGAGACCGCGCTTGCCGAAGCCGAGCGGATGCGGTTCGCTTTGCGCGCTATCGATACACTGCCCAGAGCCGAACGCCAGGTGCTGCTGCTTTCTGCCCTCGACGAGCTCGAACCGCGGAGATCGCGCAAGTCTTGAAAAAGAGCGAGTCCGCGATCCGCTCACTGCTCTTTCGCGCGCGCGGCAGACTGCGCGCACGGCTGGAGGAAGGAGGAATGCAATGAACGATCACGATCGAATCGTTGAGAAAATACTTGCGGGCTTGCGCGCCGGCGAAGCACCGAGCGGAATGGAGGACCGCCTGCTTCGCGCCTTGCGGGCGCGCGTTGCCGGACGTGAGCGGCGGCACCGGCCTTGGTTCGTGCCGGGTCTTGCCGCGGTCACCGCCGTCATTGCCCTGGCCTTTCTGCTCGTTCGCCACCCCAGCCATACGGACAGACACCCCGCGAGAACATCCCCCTCGCCGCCATCGCAAGCGGTCCCGCAGGTGAGCGTTCATGGGCAGATGCCGTATTCGCGAAGGGTTTACGTACATGCCCGGCGCAAGCCGGTGGGAGCGGCGAAGTTGCGCCTCATCCCTGCCGGCTATCCTGCTCCGCCACTGCCGCTCACCGGCCAGGAGAAACTGCTCCTGCAAGCGGTCCGCATCCCGTCCGCGCGCGAATCGCCGGCCTTCCATCCCGAAGTGCAAGGGGCGCAGATCGCCAAGGAGCGCCAGGATTTCGAACAGTTCTTCCATCAGTCAGAAGGAGTCAACAATGAAGATAGGTAAGTCGTTCGCTCTCCGCTTTGGAGCCGGCCTAGCTCTAGCTTTTGTCCCACTCGTGCTGACCGGGCAGGCACCCGCGCCGCAAACTCACACAGACCCAAAGCCCGCCGAGGACAGCTATCAAACCCTTTATCTCACTAATCTGAATGAAGCGAACGACGCCAATGACATCACGACCGATCTCAGAAATTTGCTCCCCAAAGCCCGTGTGTACTTGGTGCTGTCGCAGGGTGCCATCTCCATCCGGGGTTCGGCCGAAGATATCGCGCTCGCGCGTAAGCTTCTTTCTGACTTGGATCGAATCCAGAAGACCTATCGCCTGACTTACACCATTACCGAAACCGACAATGGCAAGCGCATCGGCGTCCAGCATTTCGCGTTGGTCGTGGTCTCGGGGCAGATCACGAACCTAAAGCAAGGAACCAAAGTACCCTTGGTGGTAGGCGAGATACACCCGGAAGCCGCGAAGCAAGGTTCGAACGTGCAATACCTCGATGTCGGTCTCAACATCGAAGCATCCATAAGCACCTATCTCGACGGTGTTCGGCTGCGCACCAAGATCGAGCAGTCCACCCTGGCCGAAGAGCAGTCGGGCGTCGGCGCGCAAGACCCGCTGATCCGGCAAGCCTTATTCGAAGGTACCTCGACCCTGGTGCAAGGCAAGCCGCTGGTCTTGGGCGCGCTCGACATTCCCGGCAGCACCCGGCACCAGGAGATTGAGGTCGTTTCCGAGCAAATTCGCTAGGGAGGGCGCTAGCGCAGCCCGCAGTGCGCTGAGGGTATCCGGAGCCCGGTGTATTTAGTCGAGGACGGCCGGCGTTCGCTCGTAGTGGTCCAGGAAAAGCCGGCCCTCCGCGAGCTTCCATTCGGTCCTGCTCCAGCCCCATGTCGCGGGAGAGGGATCCGGGCCGCTCGCCGGCGATGTCCAGCGCGAGCGTGGTCTTGGCGGCGGCGTTCGCGATCACCTTCGCGGTTATCGGTCCGGAAAACCCGCCGGCCGCGACGATCCTCTCGCTCCTGGTCGCGGCGACCAACCTGCCCATCGTTCCCAAGCCGCCTCGGCGGGCGCGGCTCTACGTTGGGCGGGCTCCGAGGCGCGTTTTGGACCGACGCGGGGGTGAGCCTCGCGGTGTGCGGCCTTGGGCGGTTTGTTGCGGGCGCGCTCGGTTCGGTCAGGGTTGCGGGTGTCACGGTCCATGCCGCCCGGCAAGATACGCGGCTGCCGCGACACCCAAGATGCACGGCAGCAGCGCTTCCCGCGGGAAGGCCCGGCTGACCACGCCGCCGAGCAGCGCGCCGGTCGCGAAGCACAGGCAAATCGCCCCGGTGGCGAGGAAAGTCTTACGGTTTTCCTCCGGGTCGTTGCCGGTGCGCCACAGCACCAGCGCATGCAGCGTAGCGCGCAGGTTGCCGGTGGTCATCGCGGAGTTGAACTTCCACCCGCGCACGGCACCGAAGCCGGTAACCTGCACGGCGGCTACGAAAGCGATTGACGGGACGACATAGGCGTCCGGAACGCGCGGGCCGGGCAGGAAAAGCAGAACCAGCACCGCGAGCTCGACCGAGGCGCTGAGCGTGCGAAGTCGCGACTGGGTAAACCGGCTGTCCCGGACGAGCAGCAGGACCACCAGAACGCCCGCGATGAAGGTGAGGATGGGAGGCAGATGGTGGAGCGCCTCGGCGGGGCTGCCCTCGGCCAGCGCCAGCCCCAGCAGGACGATGTTGCCGGTTTGCGCGTTCGCGAACACGTGGCCGTGGGTCAGGTAGCAGTAGGCGTCCAGGTAGCCGCCGACCGCGGTGTACAGGAAGGCCGCCGCGTATAGGTTTCGGTCGTTCATTCGAGGCCCTGGCGGGTGCCGCGTCGAAAAGGCAGCGTGGAGAGGAGATACAGCTGCAGTTGGTTGTCGTTGAGGCCGGTGGTGCCGCCCGGCTGCTCCTGCCGCCGGTACTGGTAGCCGATCTCGACCGCGAAGAAGCGCCCGGTCCTGGTCCCGAGCGCGGCATAGGTGGTGTCGGAGTAGAAGGGCAATGGGCCACCGTGCGGGCCGAAGGTAGTGTAAACCTCGTTGTACGCGGCCAGGTAATGTAGAGGGTTGGCGGCGCGGCCGAGCGGGATGCGCAAGGTGCCCCGGTAGCGGGCGCGCTCGCTAAAGTTCCAGTTCGCGACGCCGCGGCCCGCGGTCTCTGTGCCGAGCCAGCGCTGCTCCAGGCGAAACCGGTTCGCAAGGGTGACGGCGTGCTTGCCCTCGCCGGCGAGCCGCACTTCGTAATCTGCTGCTCCAGCAGGCGGTGTTCCGGCATGCTGCCGACGACCGGCGGTGGGCCGAAGGTGCCGCCGTCAGACGGGGCGGACAGCAGGTATGTGTAGGCAAACAATGATTGCCAGCGGGGGTTCTCGACAACCGTGATACCGGGCCGGAACAGATACTGCTCGAACTGTTGGAGCCCGAGCGTGCGCCGGTAGGAGCCTTCGAGGTGGACGGAGAGTGTGTGCGTCAAGGGCTGGTCGCCGAAATAGTTGAACCAGACGCTTTGCGCGGTACCGCCCATGGGATTCGCGCTCTGGGCGGAGGCGAGGGCGGGCCACGCGAGCATGAGGAGAGCGTGGCAGCCGCGAGTACCTCGCCTCGACCGGGCAGGCGTGCTCAAAAGTCGACCTTGGTGCGCGGGCCGAAAATCGTGACCTTCGCACGGCTGCCACCGGAGTGAATGGAATACCTCGCGACCGTCTGGACGTTGATGCCGCGCGACAGCTTCAGGAGCAGGTTGCGTTCCATGCCGTGTTCGGTGCTCCGGAGAGGCGGGGCTTCAGTCAGCGTGGTGCCTCGGCCGATCCCGGTCCGCACCCAGGCCAGGCCGACCGGGATGTGCAGATGAGTCGGGAACGGTTGCTCAGGCGCAGGCCGACGTCGGTGACCTGGTTGGTCCGGTTGCGGTCCGCGCCGACCAGGGTGCCTTCGGAAAGCTTCGGCGTTTGCGCGTGCGTGCCGGCGGCAAACGCAGCAAGGACCAGCGCGCAAGCTAGAGCTGCAAAGGAAAGCACGCACCATCGCCCCCAGACAAAACTAAAGCGGCTCTTGCCTACCCGGGTCTATACGAAGAACTCGCGAAAGTTGCCCAGCACGAGCTCCGGCTGCTCCTCCGGCAGAAGGTGCCCGCAGGGCAGGGCTTTGCCGGTTACCGGCGCGGAGGATCCGGCCTTCCACGATCCGATTACGTCAAACATCTGCCCTACCACGCCCTTCGCGCCCCACAGCACGAGGACCGGCGCCTGGATCTTGTGCCCTTTGTCGCGGTCGGCCTTGTCCATGTCGAGATCGATGCCGGCGGCGGCGCGGTAGTCGGAGCAAACCGCGTGGATCGTCCCCTTCGAGCAGTAGCAGCGGATGTACTCAGCCATGGCCTCCGGCGTGACGGCCCCGGGCGTTTTGCCCTGGACCTCCAGGTGCTCGCGCAGGTAGTACGCCGGGTCGAGCCCGATAATGTGCTCCGGCATGGGCGCGGGCTGGATCTGGAGAAACCACCAGACATAGCGGGTGGCGAACTCCTTGTTGGTCCGCTCGTACATCCACAGCGTCGGCGCGATGTCGAGCAGGGCGGCTTTTTGAATCGCCTGCGGCCGGTCCAGGAGCATGCGAGCCGCGGTGCGCCCGCCGCGGTCATGGCCGGCCAGAAAGAACTGCTTGAACCCGAGGTGGTCCATCACCTCGAATTGATCCTGGCCCATGGCATGGAAGGAGTAGTTGGTGTTATTCGCGCCGGCCTCGGGTTTGCTGGAGTCGCCGTAGCCGCGCAGGTCGGTCAGCACGACGGTGTACTTGCCGGCGAGCGCGGGCGCGACCTTGTGCCAGGTGACGTGGGTTTCCGGGTGGCCGTGGATAAGCAGAAGCGGTGGGCCGTTCCCTTGGTGAGCGTGTGGATGATCGCGCCGGAGGTGAGAATGTCCTGCGTCTTAAACCTAGAGAAGAGCTTCTCACTGAGGGCCGGGTCGCGCTGGGCGGGCAGCTGCGGCAGAGGGCTGCCGGGCGCGGGG
>CAXTTW010000204.1:0-5370 GCA_964247255.1 uncultured Acidobacteriaceae bacterium | reverse complement strand
CGACAGAAAGGCCGCGAGCGGCCGTGCCCCCATCGCGGCCAGATCGCTCAGGCCACGGGCCAGGCAGCGGTGCCCGGCGGACTCGGGCGTGTGCCAGTCGCGGCGGAAGTGGGTGTTTTCGAGGAGGAGATCGGTGGTCACCGCGAGCTCGTGCCCGCGCGGGACCTGCAGGAGGGCGCAATCGTCGCCGATGCCCCGGCGAACGGCCGAGGACCGCCCGGCTCTGCGGGCGAGCGCGGCGATCAGGGCGCGTTCGCCGGAGGCGGGAGAATCGGGCATGGATTCAGCTTACGGGGTCAGGCTCCGGCCTTTTGCGCCGCCCAGCGGCGTTTCTGCGCGTCCACGATGCGCTGGCGGGCTTCGTCGCTCAGCTTGCGCTTGCTTTTCGCCGGGGAAGCGGGGGCGTCGCCGGCCAGCAGGTCGCGTACCTGGCGCAGGCGGTTCAGTTCTTCGTCGATGGCGCGCAGAAGGGCTTGGGTGTCCAGATGAACCATGGGAGTTATGACTCGGAAGATACCTTATCGAATGGTTAGGCTATCGAATTATAGAAGCGGCGCGAGCAGGCGCAAGTGCGGTGTTTTTGTTGCTGTGATGAGCCGGAAACGCCCGGCAACGGCATGAGGCAAGGTTTGACCCTGCCCGGACACGCTGTTAGTTTGAAGGTTGGGAGCTTGGCGTGAGCAAACGGTTTTACATCATCTTTGTAGCGCGCGAGGCGGACGGGCGGCTGCGCAAGATTCCCGTCCCCCTGCATTACGCGTATATCTTTGTCGCCGCGGCGGTGGTCGGTTCGTTTACGATTGCGGGCATGGCGGGCTCGTATACCCGCATGCTGCTCAAGACCCAAAGCTATAACCAGGTTCGGTCGCAGCGGGAAGCCCTCCGCAAGGATTACGCGAAGCTGGAGCAACAGGCAAAGCAGAAAGACGTACAAGCGGCCTCGCTCGGGTCGCTGGCCAGCCAGATTACGGCGCTCTACGGGCTGCACGCGCATAGGTCCAAGGCGAACGCCATGGCGACCGCGATCGCGGCCACGCCGGTGCTGGCGAACAGCTCGCCCGACACCAGTACCGGCTGGAGCCAGCAGGCATACGCCAAAAGCCTGGATGAGTTCGCCGAGCTGCGAACCGCCTCGGTAACCGGGCACACGGAGCCGCAGCTGACGTTCCACCCTCATCCGTTCGTGACCAATGCCGATACCGTGCTGAGCGGCACGGCGGTCCCGGTTCTATGGCCGGTGACGGGCAAGCTCACCAGTTCCTTCGGCCAGCGTCTGGATCCCTTCAATGGGGAAGGCGCATTTCATGCCGGGCTCGACATCGCGGCGGGCTACGGAACACCGGTCCATGCGCCGGCGGATGGTGTCATCGCCAAGGCCGGCCCGGCCAGCGGCTACGGGCGCGAGATGATCGTGGATCACGGCGGCGGGGTGACGACAATCTACGGCCACATGTCCGGCTTCGCGGTCATCGCGGGGCAGCTGGTGAAACAGGGCCAGGTCATCGGGTATGTGGGCTCGGCTGGCCGCAGCACGGGGCCGCACCTCCATTACGAGGTCCGTGTGAACAACATGCCCGTCAATCCGCACAAGTACCTGAAGCAGACGATGGAAGAGCAGCAAGAGCAGGTCGCGGTGGCGGCGGACGCGAAGGCCGCGCGGGGCGGGCAGTAGCCTCCGATCGCTTCCACAACGGGTCATCCTGAGCGAAAGGAATAACCTGCCATGCCTGCGCCCCCAACCGCGGAAGCAGGTCCTTTCTCGCTGCGCGCGTCAGGGTGACCGCTTTCATGGCGTGTGAACTCACGGCCCCGGTGCGCGCACGGCCGAGCGCAGCAGCGTGGTCGGCAGCGTGGCCGTGACCACCGCCCGGTCGTTGTACTGCACCACTTTGGCGCTGTTCAGGATCGCCTGCGTACTCGGGTCGGTGAACGAGGCGGGCAGGGCACCTTCCGCCACTTTCACGACGTTCAGCAGCGCGGAAAGCGCGCCGGCGGAAGCTTCGGCCGCAGTTCGGTTAGGCGCGATCTCCTCGACCCGCAGGCGCAGCGCGCCGGTCCAGCGAAGGGACGCGACAAAGGTCGCGTCGAAGCGCAGGGGCAGCGCCAGGCCGAACAGCGAAAGCTTGCCGCCGTCGCCGAACGGCAGGCCGATCTGGCCCAGCCCCCAGGCCAGCGAGAGCAAGGGCAGGTCGCGGTAGTGCTCGGCGAGGAGCGTCGGGCCGGCCCCGCCGAAGAACAGCCGGGAAGCGCGCGCGCGATCGAGGATGGAGTGGATCTGCTCCGGCGTGGGCGTGTTGCTGACCGCCACCAACCCATGCGGCAGGACGGCGACGCGGACGGTGCGCCCGTCGACCGGAAGCAGGTAAATGGTGCCGCCTCCGTAGGTTTCCGACGCGGCGGCTTCGCGGGCCAGGAAGCGCGCGAGCCGGGCGGCGTCGAAGCGGCCGCGGAAGACCTCCGAGTAGGCCAGGCCGCCGTTGGGTCCGGACAGGTCGGGCAGGCGGTCGAGCGCGAAGGCGGCTTCGTCGAGGTCGCGCTCCGGGTCGATGCCGGTCCGGTCGATGAAGCGCTGGTACTCGGGCGCGTGGGCTGACGGGGTTCGGTTGAAGTGGGTCGCGGCGCGCAGGGGAGCCAGGTCGAAGTAGGCAATGGCCTGCGACTCGGGCAGGAGCCGGGCAACCAGGGGCGGCGTGGCCTTCCGCCAGGAAAACAGGCTCGCGATGGCGGCGAAAAGCAGCAAAACGAGCGCGAGTGCGGCGATGCGGGGGCGCGTCCAACGGAGCGGCGGCATGAGGCTAGGGTACTAAGGATTGCTGGATGAAGGGCGAAAACCCTGAGTCATCGATGAGGAGCAGAGCGGCGAAGGCTCTGCTGTTCTCGCCATGTTCCGAGATTGAAGCAGGTTCTTCGCCGCCAAACGCTGCCGCCGCGCTCAAGATGACCCGGATTTAGGGTTCCTCGGGACGAAAAGTCGCCTGCTGGGCGTTTGGTCAAGCGGCGAGCGACTTGCGGGCACTTCGGGACGTGTGTGTTCGAAGAGGCGCTCACGAAGCAAGCGCCGGACGCTTTACCGCTTTTCGCTTCCCGGCAGCACGCCGGGCTGCGGGTCGCTCACTTTGTCTGGGTCGCCCTTGTAGGGCGCGAGCTTGGTTTTTTGCTTTAGGAACAGGTCTTCGAAGTATCGCCGCGAAACCCAGGCGATGGCCGTCGCGATCGCGGTCACGAGCAGGCAGCGCACGGTGAGCAGCCCGAAGCTCCTGTCGAAGCCGGCCAGCGCGGTGCCGGCCGTGTACCTGTCGTAGAGGAGAAACACCAGCTGGTGGACGAGGTACAGCCCGTAGCTGAGGTCACCGAAGAACAAGAGAAAGCGCAGCACGGAGCCGGGCGGCGGGGCATCGCGCCTGCGCCGGGCAACGACCCAGAGCGCGAAAGCGGCGAAAAAGCCGTACATCGGGATCTTGTTGAAGGCCGCCAGCAACACGCTTCGGTCGACGTTGATGCCGCGCAGCCCCTCGTACAGCACCGGCGCGAAGCCGAGTACGCTGAGCGCGGCGATCGCAAGGTAAATGGGCCGGATATTGCCGCGATGGATGGTGCCATTGCGCAGAAGGATCGCGAGCAGCGCGCCGGACACGATGCAGTCCACGTTGGAGGGGGTGTTGAGGTAGCTTTCGATCCCGTGCGTGGCGAGCAGGAGCCGGAACAGGGGCGTGAGCAGAAGCGCGGCGACGATGAGCGCGAGCAGCCTGCCCCGGCTCAGATAGCGGACGAACACGGGCCAGACGAGGTAGAACTGCTCTTCGACGGCGAGGGTCCATAAGACGCCGTACTCCTGGGCGTGCGCGCCGACCAGGCGCGCCATGTTCGCGATGTAGAAGAAGGCGGCGAGGACGAAGCGCGAAGAAACGAAGTGGCCCAGCTTGAGCACCGCGAGCAGGAGCATGTAGGCGGGCAGGATGCGCAGGGCGCGCCGGATGTAGAAGTTCTGCCAGTAACGCGGGCGGTCGAGCGAATCGAGCAGGATGCCCGTGATCAGAAAGCCGGACAGCGCGAAAAAGACGATCACCATGGGCCCGCCGAACAGGGTCAGGCGGAGGAAGTACTGAGCGGCGCTGCCGGGTGCGGCCTTGTAGGGCGAGTCGTAAAAGCCGTGCGCCAGGATGACGGCAAGGACGCCCGCGCCGCGAAGCCCGTCAAAGGGGAGGATGAGGCCGCGGTATTCGAGTTTGGCGGGCTGGGTTTCGGCCAAGGCGAGGGGGTTCTCCGGGAAAGACGGTAGCACACGGGGCTCGGATGGTCGCGCCTTATTTCGGGGCAAATACGCCGCCCGCGAGGGCCGAACGCGCATCTTTGCCCCGCGAGGCACCCTGTGCTAATCTCCAGTCTTGCGCGTCCTTTCTTCCCGCGGCCGCGCCGGGCCGGCGTAGCTCAGTTGGCAGAGCACCTGATTTGTAATCAGACGGTCGGGGGTTCAAATCCCTTCGCCGGCTCCATCGCCTGCACTACGGGAAGGACGGATACGGACATGGGCACAGGTGGCCGAGTGGTTAATGGCAGCAGACTGTAAATCTGCCGCTCCTAGGAGCTACGGAGGTTCAAATCCTCCCCTGTGCACCACAAGGCCGGCTTAGGATGGCGCTTGAGGGCGGAAAGCGGACCCTCGCGGCGCTGGCGGTTTTACTCTCCACAGGAGCCCTCGCCTGGGCTACTATGGACGCTGGCAAGGTCCGGGACGTCGTCTTCGTCCTCCTCGCCGGTTTTGCCCTGCGGATCGTGCTCGCGGGGCCGAAAGCGGGCTGATGTAGCTCAGTCGGTAGAGCACTCCCTTGGTAAGGGAGAGGTCACCGGTTCAATCCCGGTCATCAGCTCCAAAATTCTCGAAAGAGGCAGGTTGCAGGTAGGGCGGGAGTAACTCAGTGGTAGAGTCACAGCCTTCCAAGCTGTTGGTCGCGGGTCCGATTCCCGTCTCCCGCTCCAAAACTCCGGACGATGAGCATGTTTGAGCAAGCGGTACTGCCAATTCAGGATGAAGCGACGTTTGGAACCATTCGGAACTCGCTCGATCGGACTTTCGCCCCGGCCGCCATCGGCGGCTTCCTCAAGCAACTGGGACGCGCGCGCCTGCGAGCCCGGCAGTTCGAGGCGATCCTGGCGAATGGGCTGCTCGGTGCCGAAGCGCAGACGGCTTATGCGGCGCTGGGCGACTCCGACCGGGGGCATGTGCGTGAGCAGTACCTGAGCCTGGTGGAGCAGGTGGCCCCGGAGCTGCGGTCGAAGTTCTTGAAGGTTTACGCCTACTACTGATTTTTCCAAGGGATTGAGGAGACGAGAGCGACATGGGCAAGGAAAAGTTCGACCGTTCGAAGCCGC
>CAXTTW010000203.1:0-5382 GCA_964247255.1 uncultured Acidobacteriaceae bacterium | reverse complement strand
GGCCAGCGCCGGCCGGTGCTGGCAAGCGGCGCGCTGGCGCACGTGGCGCGCATCGGGGAGCCTGTGCGGCTCGGGGGCGAGGAGATTGGACGGCTTCCGATCGAAGCGATGCACGCCGGGCTCCGGGTCGCGCTGATCCTGCCCATGAAGGTGGACTCGCGGGTCGTCGCGATGCTGGTCGCGGGCCGCGAACGCACGGACAGCTTTTCCCCCGAGGAAGAAGAGTTGCTGGTGCTGGCGGCGGACCGTATCGCTCTGGCGCTGGACCGCGCGGAAGCCTACGAGGCCGAGCGGAAAGCCCGCCGCGCGGCGGAAGACCGGGCCGCCGAGGTCCGCGAGTTGAACGAGGTCCTGGAAGATCGCGTGCAGCAGCGTACCGCCGAGCTTGAAAGCACCAACCGCGAGCTTGAAGCATTTTCCTACTCGGTTTCGCACGATCTGCGCGCGCCGCTCCGTTCGGTCGACGGCTTTTCGGTCGCGCTCGCCGAGGACTACGGGCATTTGCTCGAGGGCGACGGCATTCACTACCTGAGCCGCATCCGCGCCGGGGTGCAGCGCATGGGTGGGCTTATCGACTCGCTTCTGCAGCTTTCCCGCATCACCCGGGCGGAGCTGGCGCAGGAGCACGTGAACCTGTCGGAGCTGGCCGAGGCGACCGCCGCCGACCTGACCCAAGGCCTCGAAGACAGGCCGGTCCGCTTCACCATCGAGCCCAACCTCGAAACCGAAGGCGACGCGCGGCTGCTGCGGGTGGTGTTCGAGAACATGTTCGGCAACGCGCTTAAATTCACGGGCAAAACGGCGCACCCGGAGGTAGGCTTCGGCTGGTCGCCCGAGCGCGCGGCGTATTACGTGCGCGACAACGGGGCGGGATTCGACCAGCAGTACGCGGGAAAACTGTTCGTGGCGTTCCAGCGCCTGCACGGGGACAAGGACTTCCAGGGTTCGGGCATCGGCCTGGCCACTGTCGCGCGGGTCATCGCGCGCCACCATGGCTCGATTTGGGCCGAAGCGGAAGTGGGCAAGGGCGCGACCTTCTGGTTTACCCTAAGCTGAGGCATATATGGCAGGTACACGTTTGATCCTCCTGGTGGAAGACGATCCGGACCACGAGATGCTCACCATTCGCGCGCTCAAGAAGTCGCACATCGCCAATGACGTGCGCGTGGCGCACGACGGAGAAGAAGCAATCGAGATGCTGTTCGGTGAGGGCGGACGCGCGCTCCCTATGCGGCCGCAGGTGGTGCTGCTCGATCTCAAGCTGCCCAAGGTCGACGGGCTGGAAGTGCTCCGGCGCATTCGAGACGACGACCGGACCTGCACCCTGCCGGTCGTGGTGCTCACTTCGTCGGACGAGGAGTCCGATATCGTCCGTTCGTACAAGTTGGGCGTCAACAGCTACATCCGCAAGCCGGTCAACTTTTCCGATTTCGCCACCGCCACGCAGCAGCTCGGGATGTACTGGCTGGTCCTGAACGAATGTCCTCCAAGCCTCCAGCAGTGAGCCCGCCGGGGCCGCAGGACGCGCACGCGCGCCCCCTGCGCGTCCTGCTCGTCGAGGACAATGCGGACGACGCGCTGCTGCTGCGCCGCCATCTGACCAGAGCCGGCTTCCTCCCGGAGCTGCACCGCGTCGAGACTGCGGAGAAGATGCTGACGGCACTGGCGGAAAACTGGGACTGCATCCTGGCCGACTACAACCTGCCCCTGTTTTCCGCGCCCGAGGCGCTGCGCCTGCTCCAGGCGAGCGGCCGCGACATCCCGTTCATCATGATGTCGGGCGCGGTGAGCGAGGCGACCGCGGTGGCGGCGATGCGCGCGGGGGCCCACGACTACATCTCCAAGGAGAACCTGGCCCGGCTCGGCCCTGCGATCGAGCGCGAGCTTTCCGAGGCTTCGAGCCGCAAGTTGAAGCGCGCCGCCGAGCGCGCCCTGCGGTCCAGCGAGGAGCGGTTTCAGCGCCTGGTGGAAGCTTCCCCGCTGGCTCTCCTGATCATCGACACGCACGGCCGCGTCATCTTCTCCAATCGCGGCGCGGAGCGGCTCCTGGGTCACGCGCGGCCCCTGGCGGAGGTCGAAGCCCAGGGCATCGGCAAGGTGTTCACACCGACGGATTTCGGCCCGTTGCCGGAAGGCGCGGACCCGCACCGGCACGTGGCGGCGGGCATCCGCGAGCGCATCGAGGAGCACCGGGACGAGACCTGGGAAGCCACCTGCTGCCACCGGGACGGCAGCGACATTCCCGCGCTGATCGGCGCGGCCGTGCTGAACCCCGAAGCCGGCATGGAGGACATGCAGCTGGCGATTTTTTTCGTCGACCTGACGGAGCAGAAGCGGGGCGAGGAGGTGCTGCGGCGCACGGAAAAGCTGGCCGCCGCCGGGCGCCTGGCCGCTTCGATCGCGCACGAGATCAACAACCCGCTCGAAGCGATCACCAACTGCCTCTACCTGCTCGACCAAGGCAAGCTTGAGGACAGCGCGCGCGCTTACCTGCACCTGGCGCAGAAAGAGCTCGATCGCGTCACCCACATCACGACGCAAACCCTGCGCTTCTACCGCCAAAGCACCCGGCCCGTGGCGACCGACCTCGCGGAGTTGATTCACTCCGTGCTCACCTTGTACGAGGCTCGCATCCGGGACAACGGTATCCGCATCCGGTGCGATTTTGAGGGTGTCCCGGGTATCCTGGCGTTCGATGGGGAGATTCGCCAGGTACTGGCCAACCTGATCGGCAACGCTGTGGACGCGATGCTGATCAAAGACGGCGCGCGGGAGATGCTGCTGCGCGCGCGCCCTTGCCGCCTATGGCCCGCGGGGGAGCGGGGCGTGTCCATCGTGGTGGCGGACCGGGGCACGGGGATCCCGGCCGAGGCGCTCCGGCGCATCTTCGAACCGTTTTTCTCGACCAAGGGCATCACGGGCACGGGCCTGGGCTTGTGGGTTTCGCGCGAAATCGTTGAAAAACACCGGGGGCGCATCGAGGTTCGCACCCGGCCGGGCGCGGGAACGGTATTTCGAATCACCCTGCCGCTGGTTTCCGAGCCGCGCGGACGGGTGCCGGAGAGCGGCTTGCCCGTTCTTAGCTGATGCCGGCAGGTTTTCTGAGCGCGGTTTACTCAACATTCAAGAAGCGTCGCTTGACACCGCACCTGTCCGTCCGCTACATTAGCAGTCATGGAGCTTGACTGCCAGCAGCCTTCCCGGCCGGCTGCCAGACAAGCCCGGCACATCCGCTCTAAAGGTTCAAGGAGAAACAAGACTATGGCAACCAGCACCGTGACCTCGACGTTTACGCCGCTTCACGACCGCATCCTTCTACGCCGCGTGGAAGAAGGCGAGTCCATTCGCGGGGGCATCATCATTCCCGACACCGCGAAGGAGAAGCCTCAGGAAGGCGAAGTAATCGCCGTCGGCAAGGGCAAATCCAATGACGAAGGCAAGATCTTTCCGCTCGACGTCCAGGCGGGCGACCGTGTCCTGTTCGGGAAGTATTCCGGCACGGAGATCAAGATCGACGGTGAAGAGTTCCTCATCATGCGCGAGGAAGAAGTCCTGGGAATCCTCAAGAAGTAAGCTCCACCCCCAACAGTTCTAGGAGAGACAAGACAATGGCAAAACAGATTCTGCACGGAGAAGATTCGCGCCAGGCTATCCTGCGCGGCGTGAACGTCCTGGCCGACGCGGTCAAGGTGACCCTGGGCCCCAAGGGCCGCAACGTGGTCATCGAGAAAAAGTTCGGCTCCCCGACGATCACCAAGGACGGCGTGACCGTCGCCAAGGAGATCGAGCTCAAGGACTCGCTCGAGAACATGGGCGCGCAGATGGTGCGCGAAGTGGCCTCGAAGACCTCCGACGTAGCCGGCGACGGCACCACCACCGCGACCGTTCTGGCGCAGGCGATCTACCGCGAGGGCGTCAAGACCGTGGCCGCCGGCGCGAACCCGATGGCGCTCAAGCGCGGCATCGACAAAGCTGTCGAGGCGATCGTGGGCAAGCGAGACGAGCAGGGTGTCGTCACGGGCGGCGCGCTGAGCAAGTTCTCGAAGCCTGTGACCGGTGAGATGATCGCCCAGGTCGGGACTATCTCGGCCAACTCGGATTCGACGATCGGCACCATCATCGCCGAGGCGATGAAAAAGGTCGGCAAGGACGGCGTCATCACGGTTGAGGAATCGAAGACGCTTGAGACCCAGCTGGAAGTGGTCGAGGGCATGCAGTTCGACCGCGGCTATCTGTCGCCCTACTTCGTGACGGACCCGGACCGCATGGAAGCGGTTCTGGAAGACCCGTACATCCTGATCCACGAGAAGAAGATTTCGTCGATGAAGGACCTGCTGCCGCTGCTCGAGCAGGTGGCGCGGAACTCGAAGCCGCTCATCATCATCGCGGAAGACGTGGACGGCGAGGCGCTCGCGACGCTGGTGGTCAACAAGCTGCGCGGCACGCTCAACGTGGCCGGTGTCAAGGCTCCCGGCTTCGGCGACCGCCGCAAGGCCATGCTTGAAGACATCGCGAAGCTGACCGGCGGACGCGCGATCACCGAGGACCTGGGCATCAAGCTCGAGAACGTCAAGATTGAGGACTTGGGCCGGGCCAAGCGCGTCACCATCGACAAGGACAACACCACCATCGTCGAGGGCCGGGGTGAGTCGGCCGCGATCGAAGGCCGGGTCAAGGAGATCCGCAACCAGATCGAGAAAACGACCTCCGATTACGACCGCGAGAAGCTCCAGGAGCGCCTCGCCAAGCTGGTCGGCGGTGTAGCGGTCATCAAGGTCGGCGCGGCTACCGAGACCGAGATGAAGGAGAAGAAGGCGCGCGTGGAAGATGCGATGCACGCGACGCGCGCGGCCGTCGAGGAAGGCATCGTCCCGGGCGGCGGCGTGGCCTTGGTTCGCTGTACCCCTGACGTCGAAGCCTTGATCAAGACGCTCGAAGGCGACGAGAAGATCGGTGCGCAGATCATCCGGCGCGCGATCGAGGAGCCTCTGCGCCAGATCGTCGGCAACGCGGGCGAAGAGGGCGCGGTGGTCGTGGGCCGGATCCACGAGTCCCAGGACAATCACTTCGGCTACAACGCCGGCACCAACGCGTTCGAGGACCTGGTCGCGGCCGGCGTCATCGACCCGACCAAGGTGACCCGGACGGCGCTCCAGAACGCGGCTTCGATCGCGGGCCTGATGTTGACGACCGAAGCCATGGTCGCCGACATCCCCGAGCCGAAGGCGGCGGCGGGCGCGGGCGGCGGACACTCGCACGGCGGCGGCATGGACGGCATGTACTAAGAGGCACTGCTTCACTCGGAAAAGCCCCGCTCACGCGGGGCTTTTTTTTTGGGGGGGATGGGTTGTGTTTGGCGGCCCCGCACCGCGGAAGGGGCCC
>CAXTTW010000202.1:0-5392 GCA_964247255.1 uncultured Acidobacteriaceae bacterium | reverse complement strand
TTTTTGCCCCGGAGATCCGCATGAAAACCTCTGAAGTCCTGCACGCCTGGAAGTCCATTCTCTCGGGCCGCGCGCCCTCGCTGTCCATCGAGATCACCAAGGAATGCCCCCTGCGCTGCCCCGGGTGCTACGCCTTCGACGCGGCGCACCTGGGCGGCGAAGTAGCCCTGCGCGAGCTCTCCGACTACAAGGGCGACGAGCTGGTCCGGAACGTGCTCGCGCTGGTGGACGACCGCAAGCCGCTCCATGTCTCGCTGGTCGGCGGAGACCCGCTGGTGCGCTACCGCGAGGTGGAGAGGCTGCTGCCGGAGCTGGAACAGCGGGGCATTCACACGCAGGTGGTCACGAGCGCCTTTCGGGTGATCCCGGCGGAGTGGGCCGAGAAATACAAGAGACTGAACGTGGTCGTCTCGATCGACGGGCTCGCGCCCGAGCACGACGAGCGGCGCAAACCCGCGACCTACGACCGCATCCTCAAAAATATCGAAGGCGCGCGCGTGTCCATCCACTGCACCGTTACCGCGCAGATCGCGGACCGCCCGGGCTACCTGGAGCAGTTTCTCCGGTTCTGGAGCGGCCGCCCGGAGATCCGGCGCGTCTGGTTCAGCCTCTTCACCCCGCAGAAAGGCGCGACGGACCCGGAGATCCTGTCCCCCGGGCAGCGGGCGGCCGTGATGGACGATCTGCTGCGCCTGCGCGAGGTTTACCCCCTGCTGGACATGAGCGCGGCGCTGATCGCGGAGATCGCGACACCGCCCCGGAACCCTTCGGAGTGCATCTTCGCGCGCACGACCGAAACGGTCTCGGCGGATTTGCGGACGCGGATCACCCCTTGCCAGTTCGGAGGCAACCCGGACTGCGCGCAGTGCGGGTGCATCGCGTCGATGGCGCTGGCGGCGGTGGGCAGCCACGCGCTCGGGCCGGTGCGGGTGGGCAGCATCTTTCTGGCCTCCGACGCGGTCGGGAAGGGGCTGAGCCGGCTCACGGGCAAAGGCAGGGAGCGGGTGCCGATGGCGGAACCCGTGCCGTTTCGAATCTTGTGAAAGCCGACGTCAGAGGATCCGGCGGAGCTGCTCCACGTCGGCCAGGTCCTGGGCACGGCCGCTCTCGAGTTTGTTGGCGATGAGGTCGGCGCGCGAAATAAAAGGGGCCGCAAGCAAGCCGTTTACCTTGGCTTCCACGCGGTTCTCCCAAGCCTGCTCAAACGAAACGCCGTCGATCTTCTGGACTACATCGATCCGGTTCGGCTCGACGCCGATTTGGAAGATGGACTTAGCGTCGGCGAATTCGGCCGGATGCATCCCGGCAAGAGGTGCCCCAAAGTCAGCTAAGGCTTGGTAAACGCGCCAACTGTTTTCCTCACTTGGACGAATGAAGAGATCGAGGTCTTTCGTCATGCGGGGAACGCCGTGCGCATTGACGGCGTGCCCACCCACGACGAGGTATTCAACGTTCTTCGCGTTGAACTCTGACAATAGTTCGATCTGCTCCGGAAGCATCGACGTCGATCCCTCTGGCACGGTACCCGTCCCTCACCAACTCGGCGGTAGCCTGCATCTTCTCAGCAATGGTACGACCGGCCCAGTAGCGGGCCGTTTCCCGGTCTTGCTCCTCCACGCTCGCGATCCTGCGAATGATTCTGCCCGGCTGGGGCGCGGCATCGCTCATCGAGCCTCCAGCATCCGGTCCAGCGCCACCTTGGCCCAGTGCTTCACGTCCGGGCGCACGGTGATCCGGTTCACCACCCGGCCCTCGACCAGGTTTTCAAGCACCCAGCACAGGTGCTGCGGGCTGATGCGGAACATCGTCGTGCACAGGCAGCCGGTGTCGTCGAGCGTGATGACGCGCTTGCCTTCCGGGGCGAACCGGCGGGCCAGGCGGTTGACCAGGTGGATCTCGGTCCCAATCGCGACGGTCGCGCCCGCGGGCTGCTCCTCGACGAACTGGATGATGCGCTCGGTCGACCCCAGCGCGTCGGCCTTCTGGCACACCTCCCAGCGGCACTCGGGGTGCGCGATGACCTTGGCCCCCGGGTACCTGGCGCGGACCTGGTCGACGTGGTCGGGCAGAAAGCGCTGGTGCACCGAGCAGTGGCCTTTCCACAGGATAATCTTGGCCGCCTTGAGCCGCGCCGGGGTCAGCCCGCCGTTGATCTGGTAGGGGTCGTAGACGACCATGTCCGTGAGCGGAATGCCCATGGCGTGGGCGGTGTTGCGGCCCAGGTGCTGGTCCGGCAGGAAGAGGATCTTCTCCCCGCGCGCGAACGCCCACTCGAATGCCTTGCGGGCGTTCGACGAGGTGCAGACCAACCCGCCGCGCTCACCGCAGAACGCCTTGATGGCGGCGGTCGAGTTCATGTACGTCAGGGGAATGAGGGTGGAGGGTAGAGGGTGAAGGGTGGAGGGTTCCAGGGCGTTCGTGGAAGGCTTCAATCCAGAAGCCATCAGGGCGTCCCAGCAATCCTCCACCTGGCCGATCTCGGCCATGTCGGCCATGGAGCAGCCGGCGTTCAGGTCCGGCAGGATGACCTGCTGGTCTGCCCGTCCGAGCACGTCGGCGGACTCCGCCATGAAGTGGACCCCGCAGAAGACCAGGTACCTGGCCGCGGTTTCGGCCGCGATCTTCGAAAGCTTGTAGCTGTCGCCGGTGTAGTCGGCGAAGCGAATCACCTCGTCGCGCTGGTAGTGGTGGCCGAGCAGCAAGGCTGTGTCGCCGAGCGTGCGGCGGGCCGCCGCGATGCGCTCGTCCATGGAGGTGTCGGGAAGGACGAGGTAGTTTTCGAGAGAGCAGGCCTCGGCGCTTTTACGCGCGGGGTCGACGGTCGTGACCTCTTCAGTCAAAACGTTCATGCCGGTGTTCCGCCTTCAGTCCGCCTCTCGGGCTCCGTTTTGGGGCGGGCAGGAGGGCAAACGGGGATGTTGAAAGCCTTTTGGTGCCCGGCTGCAGTGGCTTCGCTTGGGACCCAAGCCACGGGGATGTTGCAGCCTCATTCCTACAGATGCGGCCCCCCGTCGGGCGATGCAGGGCGCGCTCTGTTACGGGAAGAATAATACGGTTGTGCGGGAATGGGAATGGGTGTGCCGCGGGCGGTCGATTTCGGCTCGGCGGCTCGGGTATCATCGGGAGCAATGCACCTGGCCGACCCCATTTTCATTTTCATCCTCGCGCTGGTGCTGCTCGGCCCCAAGAAGACGGGCGAGCTGGGCCAGCAGCTGGGCAAGCTGATGGGGGAATTCCGTAAGGCGTCCAACGACTTTAAATTCCAGTTCAGCGAGGAGATGCGGGCCTCCGAGCAGCAGGAGCAGATGAAAAAGCAGGAAAACGGCCTCGCCGGTCCCGAGGAAAACAAAATCCCCCCGCCGCCCGAGCCGTCCGTCTCCCCCGAGGGCGTGCCCTTTGCCGTTTCCGCGACCACCGGGGACGAAACGCCGGTCGAGGACCACCCGCTGCTTCGGGTCGACGTGATTCCGCCAATGGACGGCTCGCCCGCCGACCAGACCTCCACATCCTCGGTAACGCCGGTCCTCAACGGCCATCACGCGCCGGAACACGACGAAGCGGGCGCGCGCCGTGGCTGATCTGCTCGAATCGAACGCGCTCGACCGGGCCCGTACCGCGGTCACCGACCGGGCCGAGCTGCCCGGCATGAGCCTGATGGAGCACCTCAACGAGCTCCGGCGCCGGTTCATCCACGTCATCGTCACGCTCTTGCTAGCGTTTTTCGTCGCCTACGGCTTCCATGAGCGCATTTTCTCGTTCATGCAGGCGCCCATCACCTACGCGCTCCAAAAGCACCACCTGGACACACGCCTGGTGATCCACAACCCGGTCGACGGTTTCAACGCCTACCTCAAGCTCTCCTTCCTGGCCGGGGCCCTGCTGGCCGCGCCTTACGTGCTCTACCAGGTGTGGCTTTTTATCTCGCCGGGGCTCTACCAGAACGAAAAGAAGTATGTGTGGCCGTTCATGCTGGCCACGGTCACGCTGTTCTTCGCCGGGGCGTTTTTCGGGTACAGGTACGTGTTTCCAGGCTCGCTGGACTTCCTGTTCTCCTACAGCAGCCGCTTCCTGCCGCTGATCGAAATCAACGAGTACACCAGCCTGTTCCTCACCGTGATCCTTGGCCTGGGCCTCACCTTTGAGCTGCCGATCCTGATCATGTTCCTTTCGCTGTTCGGCCTGGTCAGCCCGAAGTTTTTGTGGAAGAACATCCGCTACGCGGTGCTGCTCATCTTCGTGGTCGCGGCGATCATCACGCCCACCCCGGACATCATCACCATGTGCGTGTTCGCCTCGCCGATGCTGATCCTGTACCTGGTCAGCATCGGTGTTTCCGCGGCGGTGCACCCGGCGCGCCGGCGCAGGCTCGCGGAGGACGCGAAGTGAGGCTGCTGCTGCTCCTGCTGCTTGCTTTCCCCGCGTGGGCGGCGCAGCCGGCGTTCAACGGCACGAAAGCGCTCGGGTATACGAAGCAATTTCTCGACGAGACCGGGCCGCGCTTCAACGGCTCCCCCGGCTTGGCCAAGGCGCAGTCGTACCTCAAGGACGCGTTCGCGAAAGACCAGCTGCAGGAGGACACTTTCACCTCCTCTACTCCCGCCGGGCCGCAGCTCATGCACAACTTCATCGTGCGATTTCAGGGCAAAAAGGACGGCGTGGTCATCCTCGCGACTCACTACGAGACCAACTACTGGCTGAAGGACACGCCGTTTGTCGGCGCGAACGATGGCGCGGCCACCACCGGGCTGCTGCTGGAGATCGCGAACGACCTGCGGGCGCACCCGCCGGAAGGCATGAGCGTGTGGCTGGTCTTCTTCGACGGGGAAGAGTCGGTCGGCCCGCAGTGGACCCGCGCGGACTCGCTGTACGGCTCGCGCCACCTGGCGGCCAAGTGGCAGGCCGACGGCACACTGGCGAAGATCAAGGCGTTTCTGCTGCTCGATATGATCGGCGACAAGGACCTGGGCATCCAGCGCGATACCAACTCGACTCTATGGCTCGAGGACCTTGTCGCGAAGGCGGCGGCGCAGGCCGGCGTGGGCCAGTACGTCTTCAAGACCACGACGCAGGTCGAGGACGACCATCTGCCGTTCGTCCAGCGCGGCGTCCCATGCGCGGATATCATCGATATCGACTACGGCCCCGGTAATAGTTACCACCACACAGCCGAAGACACGCTTGACAAGGTGAGCGCGCATTCGCTCGCCGTTTCCGGGGCGATCGTCGAAGCGACGCTCCGGCTGCTCGACGCCTCCGGCGGCAAGTGATGCACCACCAGTACGCCGGGGCTTCCCTGCTCTTCTGGCTTGGCTTCCACGCGGTTGTTGCCGCGCTGCTGATCGTCGATCTTCTGGTTCTGGGCCGGGCGAAGACCGCGCGGGCGGGCGTGCGG
>CAXTTW010000201.1:0-5394 GCA_964247255.1 uncultured Acidobacteriaceae bacterium | reverse complement strand
ACGAACCGGACGGGAGCGTTCAGGGCCAAGGCCTTCAGGGGAGCCGCGCCCTCGATGCACGCGCGGCTCTCCGGCGCGGCTCCGCGAGCGCTCGTCCCGTACCAGCAAGGCGCGTGCAGGGTCTGGTGCGCGATCGCCCCGTCGCGCAGGACGTCGGCCTCGTAGAAGCCCTCCTGCGGCGAGAAGCGCACGCCGGCCGAGCGGTCCACCACATAGGCAAGCGCGTTGGCGGGTTTGGCTCCCGGCCAGCGCACCACCTGCACGTGCGTGGTCCCGTTATCGTAGGTGGTCAGCGCCGTCGGGGCGTCGCGAAACGCGCGCAGGGGCAGGCTCATTGCGTCGATCTCCACGCCGGCATTGCCGGGGATCTTGACCCAGCCCTGCCCATCGACTTCGGTGCCGCCCGTGTAAACCGAGTTATCGACCAGGTGCAGCCCAAAGCTCTGGTGCACGTAGTCCTGCGTGGGAAAAGGAACCATGAAGCCGTCGGGCACCAGCCCCGCGATCACGTCCGCGCACAGCTTCGACGGCGAGCCGATCCAGTCCTCCCGCTGCTCGGTGTCGCTGCAGCCGGAACGATAGGGACCAGAGTTATCAGGGTCGATCGAGTTGATATGGTTTTCCTCGATCCGCAGCACCCCGTAGCCGTTCGAGGGTGCCTGCTCGAGGACGCTGCCCGCCGGCCATGCGAAAGCCGGTTTGCCGCGGCTGATGACGTGTGCTTTTCCGTCGCCCGAAAACGCGCCCATCTCAACCATCTCCCGCGTCCCGCGCGTCAGGCCCGGGGCGGCGCGGCTGGGCTCCTTGCTGCCGGGGAGGTAATCCGCCGGGAAAATGCCGTACGCGGTCACGTAACTATGGTGGCCGTTGATCCTCGCCTGCGCAGGGTCGTTCACGTACAGGGGCTGCCAGGAGGCGTCGTCGACGGGGAAGTCCAGAGTGCCCGTGCCGATCGACGCCGTCAGGTGGCCCAGCTCGCTCTTGCCCGGCGCGGCGATCGCGTGGTTGGTCCTGGGCTGCCTGCCCCAGGGGAAGCCCTCAAAGTACGTGTGGCTCACCGAGGAGGTGGTCGGGGCCATGCGCAGGCCGCCGATCTCCGCCGTGCTCTTGATGGAGGAGTTGTTCCAGTGCAGGTTGTCCCCGTCCAGGTACACCGCCGAGTGCGGGTCCGGCAGCCACACCCCGCTCTCGATGCGCTTGCCGCCCGGGCAGTTGACGCTGTAGCACCAGCCGCCGCTTTGCCCGCCTTCGAGGATATTCACCCGTTCGAAGTAGGTCTCGTTCGTGTCGCCCTCGACCACCACCGGCCAGCGCGCGTCGGCGATCTCCATATCCTCGAAGTACCAGCGCTCGCTCGAGCCCTGGAGATTGAGCGCGATTCCGCCGGTCCCGGCCAGCACAACGTGCCGCATCGACCCGGTGTTCGAGGAGTCGATCTCGATCAGGCCGCCCTCGGTGGCGTGGCCCTGCCCGGCGAAGGTCAGCCCTTCGATCGAGAGAGGGCAAGGGCCGGGCTTGCCGCCGCAGTCGCCGGCTTGCAGGTAGGTCAGGGTGGCCGCGCGCGGGCTTGTGTTCAAAATCGTGGTGCTGGCCGGGCCGTCGCCCTGGATGCTGACGACCTTGGTCAAGGTCAGGGCGGAGGTGTAGCCCTCGCCCGCGACCCGGTACACGCCATGCGGAAAGTACAGAACCGGACGGCCCCCGCCGGGGAGGACGGAGCTTTCCGCGAAGGCCGCGGCCGCGCGGAGAGCGCAGGTCGAGTCCTGCCTGCCGAATGGGTCCGCCGGGTTGGGGCAGCCCTGGCCGAAGCGCGCCTCAGTCACCCGCACCAGCGACACCGGGGGAGCGGCCTGCCCGGACGCCAGCGCCGCCCCCGCGGCAATGGCCGCAAACAGCAAGAAAGCCTCACGCATTGCCGTGAGACTATCACTTTGCCTTGATGGAGGGAGATTGGTGGCGGCGGATGGAATCGAACCATCGACCTACGGGTTATGAGTCCGTCGCTCTAACCATCTGAGCTACGCCGCCGACTCTAGGCAGTATACAAGGCTCGAAGCGGTCTCATAACCCCGCAACTTCGGTGATGAACCGGATGAGACCCGCCGCAAAGCGGGGCTCACGAGGATTGCCGAGCCGCAAACTATCCATGAGACCGCTTCTCAGTTGAGCCCTTTTAGCCTGCCTGAACAGGTAGCCGAGCGGCTGGGATTCCTTCCAGGCTCCCTGAAGGCGGAACCCACCCAATGCTCAACGCGAAGTTGGCCCAACCTGCTCGATGCGCCATACCGGACCGCCTTCAAACAGCTGCCCCTCTTCGCGCACGAAGGCCGGGGCCGCTTCATCCTCCAGAATCAGGAACTCTGCCGGCTTCGGTATCTTGCCGAGCACAAGGGCGGCGACGCCGGGCACCCCGCCGATGTCGACCTTGCAGTGGAACTCGCGCGCGATCCTGACGCGGTCCACACGGAAGCGGACCGGACCGCCCGGGGTGATGTGCAGGTGTACAACGCGGGGGCTGCCCACCATGGCCAGGTACGGCAGGTCGGTTTCAGGTGCCGCGTCGCGGATATTCGTCAGGAGTGTCAGGATAAGGCCGTTGGCCAGGTCGGGCGGCAGGTCCATATGCTTCGTTTCGACCTTTGCCTCGCCGTCCTCTTTCCGCTCGCGCGTGGTCACGGTTCCGCTCCGGACGTCCAGGCTCATGTCCATCGGTGTGGGAAAGGACGGACCACGCTGTACGTGATGGTCCTCGAGCAGGCGGAACACACCGTCCTGGCTGAACACGGCCTGCTCGTCGTCGAGCGAGCCGTCCTTGAACTCGAAGCGCAGGCGCGTCTTTATCTCGCGGCCGATGACATGCTGAGTCATGTCGCCGTTCGCGAGCAGCTTGCCATCCATCGAGTGCAGCACGAGGAACCCGTGCGAGGTGCCCTGGGGAAATCGCACCGGGACGCTGTCGGCCCGGGCGAGCAGAGTGGTAAGAAGCAGGAGAACAGCTGCGCCGCGCATGAGGCCGCCTTTCGTGGTGGTCCTCGCGGGACCTCGGTTCTAGAACCTTACTGGGATAGGGTTGCCGCTTTTGTTCGCTGCCTAACCGATGCCGAGCACTCGCTTCAGCGAGGCGGGATTGCGGTCAGCCCCAGCGAAATCATCGAAGGAGTGCCCCGCCGGACTAAGGGTGCAGCGGCGAATGAGCTCCGCCCCGAGCCGCGCACCGTCCTCGCCATCCTGCAAAGGGTCTTCCCACTCAAGTACCGCCCAGCCGGGGTAGCCGTACTGCGCCAGCTTCGAGAAGACCGCGGCGAAATCGACCTGCCCGAAGCCCGGCGTGCGGAAGCGCCCGGGGCGCTCCACCCAGCCCTGGTAGCCGCCGTACACGCCGGACCGCCCGTTCGGACGGAGCTCGGCGTCCTTGACGTGGAAAGCGCGAACCCACGGGTGATAGTGGTCGAGGAAGGCGAGGTAGTCCAGCCCTTGCAGGACCATGTGGCTTGGGTCGTATAAGACTTTCGCGCGCGGGTGATCGCCGAGCGCTGCCAGGAAGTGCTCAAAAGTCACGCCGTCGTGGAGATCCTCGCCGGGGTGGAGCTCGAAGCATAGGTCCACGCCCGCTTCGTCGAAGGCGTCGAGGATGGGCCGCCAGCGCCGGGCAAGCTCCGCGAACGCCTCCTCGATGAGCCCGGCGGGCCGCTGCGGCCAGGGGTAGAAGTACGGCCAGGCAAGCGCGCCGGAGAAGGTGGCGTGGGCGGTAAGGCCCAGGTTGTGCGAGGCGCGCGCGGCCAGGTTCAGCTGCTCGACAGCCCAGGCGCGCCGGGCGGGATCGTTCCCGCGAACGGCCGTGGGCGCGAACGCGTCGAACAGCTCGGAGTACGCCGGGTGCACCGCGACCAGTTGACCTTGCAGGTGCGTGGACAGCTCGGAGACCGCCAGCCCGTGCCCGGCCAGACGGGCCTGCAGATCCTCGGCGTAGCCGCGGCTCTCGGCCAAGAGCCGCAGGTCGAACAGGCGCGCATCCGTCGTGGGCAGCTGAACGGCCTTGAACCCGAGCGAGGCCGCCCAACCGGCGATTCCGTCCAGCGTATCGAACGGGGGTGTGCCGGAAAGGAACTGAGCGAGAAAGAGGGCGGGACCCTGGATGGTGGTCATCGGCTAGAACTCCCCGTGGATGCGCAGGCTGAACACATCGACCGGGCCGCGGGCGGAGTTGAACGCCGGGCTCGCGATGTGCTGGTAGTCGCCGGAAAAGAAGAATCCCTTCCGATAGTTCAGGTTGTAGAACACGTCCAGGGCCCGCTCGGTGGCCTGCGTTATTCGCCCATCGCCGACGAAGCCGTCGATGCCGCCCATCCCCAGGTAGTCGGCGTGGACGCGGGAGATCCACCCGACGTTGTAGGCCAGTCCCGCGATGTCGCGGGGGCGCGACCATGTGTCGCCCTTGGCCAGGACCCCGGCCGAAAGCGAGCGGTCGGCGGAGTTGTAGGCGTCCACCTCCTCCTTGCCGTCGGCGTACAAGCCGCGCGCGAACACCCCAACGCCTTCGGCGACGAACTGCTGGCCGAACGCGCCGACGCCCACCTTGTTGTTGGGCTTGCGAACCCAGCACAGGTCGGGCGCGGTGCTGTTGTTTGAGCCGTAGTTGAAGCTGGTGCAGGCCGCGGCGTTCCTCGATGGGTCCGCCCGGTAGGCCGCGATGGCATCGGCGAAGCGGCCGATGTTCTCGTGGTTGCGGAAGCCCAACAGCCGCAGGGAACCGTCGCGGCCGGCAAGCTGGTGATTGTGCTCGAGCTCGACCTGGTCGCCGTAGAACTTAAGCAGGCGGAAATCGACGGGCAGCTGATTGGGGTCCTTGGGCGGGGTGATGCGTGCGTAGCGCACCGCCCACTTGTCCCAGTACAGCTCCGACGCGCCGCCCCAGGAGTAGCCGCGCGCGTTGGACGCGAAGTCGTACGCCGCGTAGGTCAAAAAAGCGATGTTGTACAAGCCGCGGCGGGGGTCGATGCCGAAGGCGTTCTTGTCGAAAAAGTCGAGTACCGAAAATTCGCCGGCGATGAAGACGACACGGCGGCCGCGGTCGTTGATCGTGCCCAGCTGCAAGGGCGAGGACTCCTGCTTCACGGGCTCGCCGCCCAGGTTGACGGTCTGGCGCAGAAAGATGCGGGACACGTAGACCACCGGCGTCTTCGACCCGCTCTTCTGAAGCTCGAAGTCCTGGATGGACGCGCCCAGGCCGCGCAGCTGCGACAAGGGTTTTTCGGCGATCATCTCCGGGACGAAATAAACCTGGCCGTTGCGCCATAGCCGCGCGCCGAGGTAGAGCGTGGCCGAGCCGGTGTAGCTTTGGTCGGGCCGAGGCGTGAGTGAGTTGATGCTGCCGAACAGGTTGGTGTACGGGGC
>CAXTTW010000200.1:0-5400 GCA_964247255.1 uncultured Acidobacteriaceae bacterium | reverse complement strand
GGGATGAGGGGGACCGAGCCTTCGCTGAGGTACTTGGCCTCGTAGTCGTAAAACTCCTTTGCGGGAACGATCTCGCCGACCACGGAGGCCTCGGGGCGGTCATTGCCGAGGATGGCGACTTCCAGCTCGCGCGGTTTGCCGGTACCGCCGCCGATGCCCTCCTCGACCAGCAGCTTGCGGTCGTAGCGGGCGGCTTCGGCCAGGGCGGTCCGGAGCTCCGCGCGGTCGTGGGCCTTGGAGATGCCGACCGAGGAGCCGCCGTTGGCGGGCTTGACGAAAACGGGGTAGGGCAGGGTGCGCTCGACGCGCTCGACGGCCGCGGCGGGGTCGGCTTTCCACTCCGACCGGAGCAGGGCCAGATGCTGCGGGATGGGCAGCCCGGCGGAAGCGAACAGGCGCTTCATCACATCCTTGTCCATGCCCGCCGCGGAGCCGAGCACGCCCGACCCGGCGTAGGGAATGCCGGCGAGGTCGAGAAAGCCCTGGATGGTTCCGTCCTCGCCGAAGGTGCCGTGGAGGATGGGCAGGAGGACGTCGAGCTGCATGGCCTCGGGCGAGGGCAGGAGGGAGACGGCCGCTTCCTCGGGGAGCGCGCCGCCGGCGAGGAGGCGCTCGGCGGGCGCGTCGGTAATCCAGCGGCCGGCCTTGGTGATGGCGATGGGACGGACCTCGTACTTGGTCCGGTCAATGTGCCGGAGGACGGAAGCGGCCGAAAGGAGGGAAACCTCGTGCTCGCCAGACCGGCCGCCGAAGAGGATGCCTACACGCAGTTTGGACATGTCTGCCACGATGGTAGCCGGGCTGCGTTGCCTGAGTTGTGACGAAAGTACTTGAAAGTGCGGGATGAACCTGCCGCGGGAACCTCTTTACGCATCTCTCTTTCCGGTACATCGAGGGAGCGGCGAGGCCGTCTCCAAAGCGGGCGGGATGCCTGCTGGATCAGAATGGATGAGGAGAAGCGCATGAAGAGAATTGGCAGCGTTCTAGCATTGGCGGGTTTGCTCTCGACGGCGGCATTGGCCGCGGATAAAGAAACGACGACGAAGGTCGATGACCGGCTGACGGCATCGACGGCACTGCTGCATGATTTCGCGGCGGTTCCGGACAAGGGCGTCCCGGACGCAATCGCGAAGAAGGCGCGGTGCGTTGTGGTGATCCCGAGCTTCAAGAAGGGCGCGTTTATCGGTGGGATCCAGTACGGGCAGGGCGTGGCGACCTGTTACGTCGCGAACAAGGGCTGGAGCGCGCCGGTATTCGTGCAGATGAGCGGCTTAAGCTTCGGGCTGCAGGCCGGAGGCCAGGCGACGGACCTGGTGCTGGTCGGCACGACCAAGAACAGCGCGGATGCGCTTCTGAAAGATAAGGTCAAGCTGGGCGGCGACGCGTCAGCCGCGGCGGGGCCGGTAGGTCGCGACTCGCAGGCGAACACGACAGAGCTGGCCAGCGCAACGTTCCTGACCTGGTCGCGCGCCAAAGGCCTGTTCGCGGGTGTAGACCTGACGGGCGATGAAGTGAACCAGAACAAGAAAGACACCGCGGCGTTTTACGGCAAGGAGATCCCGTATCAGACGATCCTGAACGGCGGCACGCCTGTACCGGCGGAGGCCAAACCGTTCGTGGCCGAAGTTGGGCGGGTCTTTGGGGTGCACCGGGCGGCGAAGAAGTAGCTGCCGGGGTTTGGCGGGTTCCGCTGCCGGGGTGGAACCTGCCGGGCTGTTCCAAGCAACGAAAGAGCGAAACAGGCGATTTCAACGCTTGATTCCGTTGCGAGGGCGATGCATTTGTCCCGGATCGCCGAACAGTTCGCCGCGACGCGGACGGGCGATGAAGCTACCCGTGCTTTCATCCCTTCGGCTTACCTGCGAGGCGTTTTCAGATGTAAGCCCGTGCGGCTTTCCTTACGGAAAAGCTGCGCCCAAGGTGTTCGCTCGATCTCCATCAACTCAAAAAACCGCCCTAACCCTTACGGATACATACGGTTCAGCGTCCTCGCGAACGGGATGGTTTCTCGCACGTGGTCCAGGCCGCAAATCCAAGCGACGGCGCGCTCGATGCCCATGCCGAAACCGGCGTGCTGGACCGAGCCGTAGCGGCGCAGGTCGAGGTACCACTGGAAGGCGTCGAGCGGAAGTTTATGCTCCTCGATCCTTTGTTTAAGCAGGTCGTAGGACGCGATGCGCTCAGAGCCGCCGATAATCTCGCCATAGCCCTCGGGGGCGAGCACGTCCACGCACAGGGCGTATTTTGGATCGGCGGGGTCGGGCTGCATGTAGAAGGCCTTGACCGCAGACGGGTAGCGATGGACCATCACCGGGCGGTCGTACCGGCTGGAGAGATACGTCTCGTCGGGTGAGCCGAAGTCGTTGCCGTACTCGAAAGGGGCGGGCAGCTCGCCGTTTCTGTGGGCCTCGTTCAGGATCTCCACCGCTTCGTCGTAGCGGAGGCGTGGGAAGGGTGCCCGGACGGTTTCGAGCTTACTGACGTCGCGGCCGGTGAGGGCGAGGTCGGCACGGCGGCGGGTCAGCACGCGGTCGACAATGAAGGAGATGAACTCTTCGGCGAGCGTCATGAGCTCGTCGAGACCGGCGAAAGCCATCTCGGGCTCCACCATCCAGAACTCGGTGAGGTGGCGGCGCGTCTTGGATTTCTCCGCCCGGAAGGTGGGGCCGAAGGAGTAGACCTTGCCGAGGGCAAGCGCGGTAGCCTCGATATAGAGTTGGCCGGACTGGGTGAGAAAGGCTTCATCGCCGAAGTATTCGACCGGGAACAGGGTGGAGGTGCCTTCGCAGGCGGCGGGGGTCAGGATGGGCGGATCGGTAAGGGTAAAGCCTTGCTCGTCGAGGAAGTCGCGGGCGGCCTTGACGACCTCGGCGCGGATACGCAGGATGGCGGACTGGCGCGGGGTGCGGACCCAGAGATGGCGGTTCTCCATCAGGAAGTCGACGCCGTGCTCCTTGAGGGAGATGGGGAAGGCGGCGTCCTCGGGAACGCGCTGAAGGACCTCCACGTTCTCGACGTCGAGCTCGAAGCCACCGGGGGCGCGGGCATCGGCGCGGACCTTGCCGGTAACGATGACGCTGGACTCGTGGGTGAGGGTCTTGACCGCTTCGAAGACCTCCGGGGTGACCTGGGCTTTGGGCACGATGCCCTGGATGGTGCCGGAGCCGTCGCGAAAGATGGGGAACAGCAGCTTGCCGGAAGCGCGGAGGTTGTAGAGCCAGCCGTGGAGGGTGACGGACTCGCCCTCGTGCTGGCCGATGGTGGCGATGGTGGTTTTCGTACTCATGCGTATTCCTTGTCGAAGAGGTCGAACGTGGAGCGGGCACGCTCGACTGCGGCGGAAGGGTCGGCCCCCAGGGTGTGGTGGATTTCGAGCACGCCGGCGGGGGTCTGCTTGGCTTCCTTGAGGGTTTTGAAGGCAGGGGGGAAGTCGATGGTGCCGTCGCCGGGCCACAGGTGCTCGTCGCGCTCGCCGCGGTTGTCGTGAACGTGGGTGGTGCGGATGCGATCCTTCAGAACTTCGAGCGCGGGCGCGACGCCGTCGCCGAGGTGAGCGTGGCCCAGGTCGAGGCAGATGCCGACATCGTCGAAATGGCCGACATTGAGGATCTCAAGAAGGTGCTCGGGGGTGGTGACCTCGTTTTGGATGTTCTCGAGCAGCAAGCGCACACCCAGAGGCCGCGCGTAGGTCTGGAGGTGCTCGACGGCGGTGAGCGCGTTTTCAAGGGTGCGCGGGTTCCAGCCGTCGCCGCGGTCGCCGAGGTGCAGCACCATATGCTTGAAGGGGATTTGCTCGGCGGCTTCGAGGGCGCGCTTCACCTCGTCCATGCCGTCGATGCGTCGGGACTTCTCGTGGTGGACGACGTTGACGCAGGGCTCGCCGCCGCGTCCGGAATCCTCGTCCGCGTAGAGAGGCGCGTGGAGCGAGAAAGGCTCGGCGGAGTTGGCGCGGAACCACTCGGCCAGCTCACGGACCGCCTGGCGGCTCCCGTAGTCGAAGTGCTGCCGGGCGGCGAACAGCTCGAGCCCGTCGGCTCCGGAGCGGGCGAGGGTGTCGAGCAGGCCGGGATGGAGGCGGGTGCGGAGGAAAAGATGGGAGGAGAGGATTTTGCGCATGGGTTCGGTTGGGAGGCGTTCGGCCAAACCTTATCTTCTCATTGCGGGGTCTTGAAGGGGACTGGGCAAACGAAAGGCTCCGGGGAATCAGCCCGGAGCCTTTTCGCGGTAGATCAGTAGAGCTGCCGCTTGATAACCAGCCTTAGTATTGCTGCGACGAGCCTGCTGTGTCAAGAGCATTGGGCATGAGCGGTACCGAGGTTTCTGGATGGTCGCAGTTGAACGGAGGGCAGGAGAGTTAAACTCCCAGAGCTGATTAGACCCTGCGACCGGTTATCAAGCGGCGTCCAGTACCTACTGGATCTACCCTCCAAACGCATGCTTGACAAGACGGAAAGTAGCAAAGCCGCACTCGGAAGGGAAGAGTACGAAAGTACTAGGGACGGCCGGTGGGATTACTGCACGAGCAGGATGAAGCCCGCTTGCGCGAAGTGGCGGTCGAGCGAGAGCGCTTCACGGAGGCCGCGGCGGTGCATCAGCTCGAAGGAGATGCAATCGATCCAGTCCCAGTTTTTGTCGGCATAGCGGAGGCAGCGCCGCCAGCCGGCTTCGAGCAGGTCGGAGGTAAGCTCGGCTCTCTCGATTCGCGGGGATTGCCGGAAGATGCTGATTGCCTGCATCGCCCGGTACTTGCTCAAGCGCTTTGTGATGAGCGAGAAAGCCTCGACCAAGATGAGCTCGTGCAAAACGAAGCGAGCGGACAAATTGTCATAAGCGGCACGAACCGCAGTGTGGTTTCCGTCACTGCGAGTCGCATAAGAATAGATCGCGCCGCTGTCCAGGAAGACGGGTGCCCTCATGCGCCTTTGCTTCGGCCATACAGGATCTCCTCAGCGTTTCGTCCGATGTAACCCGGCTCATCCTCGAGCATCCCGGCGATGTGTTTTACCGGATCGTGCTGAAGCACGAAGAGACTAGGCAGCCGTTCAGACAGGTGTGCGAACAATTTTTCCTGCTCCGGGGGGGGGAGTTTCTCAATAGCGGCTTCGATTTCGGCGAGGGTGCTCATGCGCTTAGCCTAAGACCGCCGCGGGCGCTTTGCAAAGCAAAAGCTAGACTTGTGCCCATGGCCGTGACGCTGCGTTCGTACTCGAAGGTGAACTTGGGGCTGGTGATCGGGCCGCCGCGGCCGGACGGCTTCCACGCGCTGGTGACGGTGTACCAGACGCTCGATCTGCACGACCTGGTGACCGTGGAGCTGAGGCGCGGACCGGTCGGGGTGGAGCTGAGCTGCACGGAACGGCGGGTGCCGCTGGACGGGCGCAACACGGTGGCGAAGATGCT
>CAXTTW010000199.1:0-5429 GCA_964247255.1 uncultured Acidobacteriaceae bacterium | reverse complement strand
GCCTGTGCCTGGCGGCGGGCTACGGGCTGCAAACCAGCGGCCTCCGCTTCACCACTGCGTCGGTTTCGGCGTTCATCACGGGCACGGTCGTCATCTTCGTTCCGTTTCTGTCGCTCGTGCCGCATCTGCGCGCGCCCCGCGCGGCCCCCCCCGGCTTCGGCGCGTTCGCCGGGGCGGGGCTGGGCTTTGCCGGGCTACTTCTCCTTTCGGTACCGCCGGGCGAGCGTTTGGCCGTCGCCTCCATGGGCCGGGGCGAACTGCTTACCCTGGGCTGCGCGCTCGCCTTTACGCTGCACCTTTTGGTCATGGCGCACGCCTCGCTCCGGGTGCCGTTCCGGGCGCTGGTCACCGTGCAAATCGGCACGGCGGCGCTCGCGATGGCGGTCACTCTGCCCCTGTTCGAACCGCACCCATACTTCCATCCCGGCCCGCGCTTCCTCGGAGCCTGGCTGGTGGCGGGCCTTCTGGCGACGGCCGCCGCCTTTGCCGTGCAAAGCTGGGCGCAGGCTTTTCTTCCGGCCAGCCACATCGCGCTGCTGTTCACGCTGGAGCCGGTCTTTGCCGGGCTTACCTCGTTCGCGGTTCTGGGCGAGCGCTTGCGGGGGCGGACGCTTCTGGGTGCTGCGCTGGTGCTGGCCGGCCTCATCACTTCCGAACTGCTGCAGGCCCGCGCGGCCGAGCGGAAACGCTTGCCGTCCAGTCACGTCTAAAAGCGAAGGCCGCGGACCCCCACAGGAACCGAGCTGCATCAGTACACTGGATGGGAAGCGTTTCGCAGGAAAGTTCGAGGGAAGACACGAAGATGAAAGCTCCGCTTGAGTGGTTCAGGGTGCGCCGGCTGCAGTCCACGTTGACAGTGCTGGCGACGTTGTCGGCCGGGATCCTGATCGGGTCCGTGGTGGCGCATGGTGTCCATGGGCAGGACAAGGCGGTGGACTCGCGCGACGCCGCGCAGCTCCATGTGCCCGACGCGAAGAGCCTGTCGACGATCTTCACGCAGATCGCGAAGCAGGAAGGCCCCGCGGTGGTCAACATCAACACCGAAACGCTGCCCAAGGAGCAGACCGAGGCCCGGCAGCGTGGCGGACGCAGGCGCGCGCCGCAGCAGCAGGCCCCGGACGACGGCGGGGGCGATGACGGTTCGGATGACAATTCGGGCGGCGGCCAGGGCGACCCCGGCCGGCAGGACTTCTTCAATCGGTTCTTCGGCGGCGTGGCCGGGCCCGGGCCGCGGGGGGGCCCCGAGCACGAGGAGCCCCCGCGCGGCGCCGGGGCGCGCGCTTGGCTCGGGCTTCATCGTCGACGCGCGCGGTTACATCATCACCAACAACCACGTCATCGACAAAGCCGACCGCATCTACGTCAAGCTGACCACGGACGCTGAAAACGACCAGGGCCACAAAGCGACGGTCGTGGGCGCGGACAAGGATACGGATCTCGCGGTCATCAAGATCGATGTGCCGGCGGGGCTGAAGCTGCAAACGGTCAAGCTGGGCAACTCCGATTCCGCGCAGGTGGGCGACTGGGTGGAGGCGATCGGCTCGCCGTTCGACCTTTCGCAGACGGTGACGGCGGGGATTATTTCGGCCAAGAACCGCACCATCGAGCGCGGCCAGGCGGGGCAGTTCCTCCACTACATCCAAACCGACGCGGCGATCAATCCCGGCAACTCCGGCGGGCCGCTGTTGAACATGAACGGCGAGGTCGTGGGCGTGAACGCCGCGATCTTCACCCAGTCGAACGGCTACCAGGGCATCGGCTTCGCGGTGCCGGCCAACACGGTCGTCAACGTCTACAACCAGCTCATCGGGCCGGAGCACAAGGTCATTCGCGGCTCGATCGGGATCTCGTTCCAGCCCAGCATTTCCCCGGCTGTCGCCCGGCAGTACGGCGCGAGCTCGGGCGTTCTGGTTTCCGCCGTGACCCCAGGCGGCCCGGCATCGACAGCGGGACTCAAGCCGAATGATGTGATCGTCTCGGTGGATGGGCAGCAGATCAAGGATGGCAACGCGCTGGTTGAAAACATCTCACCGCGCAGGCCGGGCTCGAACGTGACCGTCGGATATCTGCGCAACGGGCAGAAGCAAACCGCGCAAGTGGCGATCGCGGACCGAACCAAAACTGTTGCGGCGCTGAACGGACCCGGAGACGACAACGCGCCTTCGCAGGGCGGCAGCGGTGATGCGAGCGGCGCGGCCAAGGCGAAGCTGGGCCTGACGGTGGTGAACCTGCCGCCGAACGCGCCCGCCGGGCTCCATGGCGTGCTGATCCAGGCAGTCAAGCCGGGTTCGTTCGGGGATGAAGTGACGCCGCCGGTCGGACCGGGGCTGGTTATCACAGCCATCAATCGCAAGCCGGTTACCAACAAGGCGGAGTTCGACGCGATCGTTGCCGGGCTCAAGTCGGGTGACGACGTGGTGCTTGAAACGGTGCAGGCACGCGGAAGCAACCGGCAAAGCCAGCTGAGCGGTGGGACGCTTCCGTAGAACGAAGGACGTGGAGCGGCCCAAATCTTCCGTACAGGGTACCGAGGTTTGGGCCGTTTCTGTTGCTTTTGGGCCGTTCGCAGGGTAGGCTCTTCTTCACAAGAGAACGAGACAACACTTTCCTTCGAGGGTTTTCTGATGGCTTTTCGTTTTTCCCGGCTACTTGCGGTGCAGTGCGTGGGCCTGGCGGCCGTCGCGGCGGTGACTCCCGCAGTCGCCTCGCGGTCGCATCGGGTGGCCTTCGTGCGGCACCTCAAGTTTGCGAGCCACGTCCACCACAAGGCTGTTCCCGCCCACGTGATCCATGTTCTTCAGGGTCAGCGCGGTATTGATGCCGAGCGGACGCGTGCGATTCAGACCGCGCTGATTGACCGGAACTATCTGACGGGCGAGCCGACCGGCGAGTGGGACGCGACCACCGAGGCCGCGATGCAAAGGTTCCAGGGCGACAACGGCTGGCAAACCAAGCTGATGCCGGACTCCCGCGCGCTGATCAAGCTGGGCTTAGGCCCGATTGCTCCGAACGCCGTTGCGGGCAGCTCCGAGGCCGCCGCGCCCAAGGCGGCGCTGGAACAGGCCACGGGGCCTGATACGCTCGCCGCAGTCCACTCGATTCTGAACTGACCTTTTCCGAGACAGGAAAAGCCACCTTCCCGGATGGCTTTTTTCTTTGCGTCCTCTCCCCGCGAGTCGCTATGTTGATGCCTGGTTTCGGGGGAAGGCTCGCTATGCAGCTAAGTCCTTATCTGGTGTTCGACGGCAAGTGCCGGGAGGCGTTCGGGTTTTACGCCCGGTGCCTGGACGGCGCGATCACGTTCATCATGACCTACGCCGACGCCCCTCCCGGAGCCCAGCCTTTTGCTTGGGCCCAGGATGGCATCCTGCACGCGACTATCACCTTCGATGGACAAACCCTGATGGGCAGCGACGGCCCGACAGACGGGACGCCTCGGTCCACCCATCTGGCGGTCGCGATGAGAGACACGGCGCGTGCCGAGCGGGTCTTCGCGGCGCTTAGTGAAGGCGGCACCGTGCGGATGCCCATGCAGCCAACTTTCTGGGCCAAGCGCTTCGGCATGCTCATCGACAAATTCGGCGTGCCGTGGATGGTGAGCGCGGGCGGGGAGTGAGGGTAGGAGGTGGAGGGATTATCCTGACGAGCGAAGCAAGGAAGAACCTGCTTTCACTAACCTTAGAAACGACAGCAGGTCCTTTCTCTCCGCCCAGACTGACCCGGAACCGACGTTGCACACTTGCGCGAAAGAACCCGCCGGCCATCTGCAAGCCGAGAAGCGCGGCGCTTTCGCTTCTTCCGGGTGATGCTGCGGTACTCTGAGGCGGTGAGTGCAACCGCAGCCGCACCCCGAAAACGCAAGCGAACCAAACGGAAAAACCCGGGGTGGCGAGTCTGGTGGCCGTTGGTGCTCGCCATCCTGCTTACACCGTTGGCGGTGCGCGGGGCAAGCCTGCTGGCCCTGGCCGGGCCAGGCGCGCTGCGGGCGCTGTTCCCTTTCGCGGCGCTCGCGCGGTCGCAGGCCGGCCTCGCGATGTGGGCGCAGCTGCCGGTGTACGGGCTCGTGCTTGCACTGTTTGCCCGCAGGCGCAGACTTGGCGCGGGCTTGCCCGTCGTTCTTCTCGTGCACGCGGCGGCTTTGGCCGCGGCGTGGTTGCTGCGACCTCAGGGCTGAGCGGCCCGCAGCTCTTCCGCGATCACCAGCGCGGCTTCCCGCGCTTCCGCGTAGCGGTCCGGCGGGAACGACACCGCGCCGACCCGCGCGTGGCCGCCGCCCCCATAACGCTCGCAGATTGCCGCCAGATTCACCAGCTGCTCGGGTTTGGCCCCGGTCCAGGGGTTGGTTCCGACCGCGACCTTGGTCCGGAAGGAGGAACGCGAAAGCCCCACTGAATAGGTCGCGCCGGGCCGCAGATAGTACGGGATGAACTTGTTGTAGCCCTCGAGTTCACGGTCGGCGACGTCGAAAAAGATGGTGCCCCGGTCCTCCTCCGCGCGCTCCCGGATGATCTCCGTGGCGGCGCGGTGCCGCTCCAGAAGCGGTGGCAGCAGCTCGGCGACGAAAGGCTGCGCAAGCACGTCTTCGAGCGGCAGCGCGGTGAGCAGCGGGATCAGGCGCGGGACGAAGGCAGGGTCGGTCGTGGACTCGATCGCCAGGGTCAAGCGCATGGCGGGCTCGCGCATCTCGACCGCGGCGGTCGCGCTCTCGTACAGCGCCCCGTCGACGATATTGGCCCAGTGCACCAGCGAGGCGACGCCTGAAACGTCGAAGCCGAACCGCGCCGCGGCGGTGTCGGCGATCAGCGACGTGCAGGAGGTGTAGTTCGGGTCGAAAAAGCGGCGGTCGCGATAGTTGCTCGCCGGGTCGCGGAGCCCGCGCTCATACGCCGCGTGGTCCTCGGGGCTGAGAAACGCGCTAAGGTGGTGGTCAAACCACCAGGTGATCCGGGGCGAAGGAGAGTACTTGAAGTCGACGATCGCGTTCTCGTCGCCGGCAAAGGCGGACTCATCAAACAGCGAGCTCGCCCGGTGCACCAAGCCGTGATACTCATAGGTTGCGCCGGGGTCGATGCACTCGCGGTGGAAGCGCGTGAACAAGGAAGCCGAGCAAGCCCCGTCAAAGCACTTGTCGTGATAGAAAACGCGAACGGTCATCGGGGCCCTTTCCCCTCCGCGCTTCCCTCTCGAGCGCGGGAGCGCGAATCACCTAGAATGGCGGCGGGACGACCGAATGTCAAGAGAACCGGAAGCGAACCAGGCACTCGGGGAACGGCGGTCGATGTTTCTGGGCCCTGACGGGCTGCGGGCAGGCTGGGGCTGTGTTCTGTTTCTGCTGCTCATCTTCTTCTACGAGGCGGCTTTTACCGCCCTGGCCCGGCACTGGATGCACGGCCGTCCGCGGCCGCCGGCGCTGCCGCCCGGGATCATGG
>CAXTTW010000198.1:0-5434 GCA_964247255.1 uncultured Acidobacteriaceae bacterium | reverse complement strand
GAGCAGCTGGTGCTCACCCCGGAAGGCGGCACGGCAACGCCCAACCCGGGTGGGACGGACGTAGGCGCGCCGTCGAGCGTTCTGCTGGGCAAGGCCGCTCCGGAGTTCACCCTGGCCGACACCTCGGGCAAAAAGGTCTCGCTCGCGAGCTACCGGGGCCGGCCGGTGCTGGTCAACTTCTGGGCGACTTGGTGCGGGCCATGTAAGTACGAGATTCCCTGGCTTACAGAACTCAGGACCAAGTACGCGGGGCAAGGTTTCGAGATCCTCGGCGTGTCCTCGGACGAGATGAACGCGTCCGCGCAAGCGTCCGTGGTGAAGACGGCCGAGAAGCTGCACATCAACTACCCCGTGCTGCTGGGCGGCGAGTCGATCTCCGACACCTATGGCGGTGTCGACGTGCTGCCGCAGTCGTTCTATATCGACCGGACAGGCAAGGTGGTGGCCGTGGTGACCGGAGCCGGGTCGAAGGACGAGGCGGAGCGGGACATCCGGAAGGCGCTTGGCAGTGGGGTTTAGCTGGGTTTTGCTGCTCCTGCAGGCGCTGCCGTGGCAAACGGCCGCGCCCGAGCCGGTGGTCTTCGAGGGCCCGGCGTCAGTCGCGCTGGCGCGGGGACGGGCGGAAACCGTGGAGCTGCGCTTCAGGATTCGCGATGGGCTGCACATCAACTCCCATAAGCCGCGCGACAAAAGCCTGATCCGGACGGAGCTGATCGTGGCGGAGCCCGCGGGGCTGGATGTGCAGGCAGTCGAGTTTCCGCCCGGAGCTGAGTTCGCGTCGAAGGCGTTTCCGCGGGAAAAGCTGAGCGTGTACACGGGCGAGCTCCTGCTGCGGGCGCGCGTGGCTGCGACCGAGGCCGGGGAGCGGGAGCTCGCCGGGGCACTGCGCTATCAGGCCTGCGACGCGGACACGTGCTTCCCGCCGAAGCGGGCCGAGATGAGGGTCGTGATTACCGCGAAATAGGGGCGCGTCGGCCCTTCTGATCGATGGGCATCCCTGAGCGGAGCGAAGGGTCTGCTTTCCTTTTGCTCCCACGCGAAAGAAGACGCGTCGTCGCTCGCGCTTCTCGGCAGGACGCTTGTTTGGAATGCTCGTGAGTAGTTTCACGGCAGAACCCGGAGCGCCGGGCCACCGTGTTCAAGAAGCCGCGGCCCGCGCCGCATCGGGAAGAGCTCGGCTGACTCGTTCGAAGCGCGACGGCTCGAATCGGCTCCCCGATTCCGCGCAGCGTTCAGGATGAACTGTTCAGAACGCGCGCGCCGCACCTGAGTCTGCATGAGCAAAGAGGCAAACATGGAGATGCAGACGCGGTTCGGCGTCCCGGAGAAGCCAAGGATCAAGTAGGGCTTTGCAAGCAGGCGTGAGTCGCCATGCTTCACCATATCAAAAGGTCCGCAGTGCGCTGATTTTCATACAAGAGAGCGAGAACAGGAGACATCTCAAGCCGGTAAGACTCAGGAGGCCTCCTTCCCATGAACGTCCGCATCCTTGCCCCGGCGCTCTGCGCTGTCACCCCTCTTGCCGCCGCCCACGCGCAAATCGACCTCTCCAACTTCCACTTTGAAAATGCGGTGCCCTGGACCAGCGCGGGCAACGGAACGACAAACGATCACTGGGCTTCGAGCGAGTTCATTCTCGGGCCATACACGCTGCCGTACGTAAGCCAGCGCTGGGTGTTCACCGCGAAGGACGAGGTACAAGGGACGCCGACGGTGGAGAACGGCAAAGTTTATGTCGCCGATATGAGCGGGACGGTGTCGCAGCTGGACGCGGCAACGGGCAAGCCGATCTGGCAGGCCGACCTCACCGCGATCTCCGGCGATCCGATGGCGTACTCACGCAACAGCCCGGCGATCGGGACGAACAATGTGATTGTGGGCGACCAGGACTCGGCGACCTTGTATGGGCTCTCGAAGGCGGATGGAAGCCTGGCCTGGAAGACTGTTTTGGAAACGGCAAAGGCGGCGATTGTGACTTCCTCGCCGGTGGTGGCGAACGGCCTCATTTACGTCGGCGTGGCTTCCAACCAGGAGTCGCTCGCAGCCAAGACGCCGAACTTCGTGCCGACGTTCCGCGGATCGGTGCTGGCCGTGGATGAGAACACGGGAAAGATCGTCTGGCAGAGCTACACCATGCCAGTGGGGTACACGGGCGGGAGTGTTTGGGAGAGCAACATCGCGGTCGACACGGCGCGAGGGGCACTCTATGTGACGACGGGGAACAACTACTCGGTGCCCCCGGAGGTAGCGGCCTGCCAGGCGAAGGCGGCGAACCCGACGGAGCTCGATGCCTGTCTTTCGCCGGATGACCATGTGGACAGCGTGTTGTCGCTGAACGCGAGCACAGGTGCGGTGAACTGGGCGCAGCGGTTTACGCACGCGGACACCTGGACGACGTCGTGCGAGACCTACCGGACGACGCCCGGGTTGACGCCCTGCCCGGTGCCTACCGGTCTGGATACGGACTTCGGCGCGGGAGCGAACCTGTTTACCGTTACGCAAAACGGGCAGCAGGTGGATGCGGTCGGCACCGGGCAGAAGAGCGGGGCGTATTTCACGATGAACCGCGATACCGGGGAGATTTTGTGGGGAACGCAGACGGGGCCGGATGGCGTGATCGGCGGCATCCAGTGGGGCGCGGCGACGGACAACCAGCGAATCTACGTGCCGAACGGGAACTCCGGGTATGTGGAGACGACGCTGATCCCTTCCGGCGTGAAAACAAACGGAGGGTTCTGGACCGCGCTCGACAAGAACACGGGGCAGATCCTGTGGCAGACGCCGACGCTTGCGCCGGCGGTCGCGCCGAGCTCGAAGACGGCGGCGCGGGCGCAAGTGCCTCCGCCGAACACGCGCTCGATCGTGGAAGGCTCCTTGACGGTGGCGAACGGGGTGATGTACGGCGAGGACGTGGCCGGGAACTTTGTTGCGCTGGACGCGGCGACCGGGAACGTGCTGCGGTACTTCCAGTCAGGAGGGGCGGCGATCTCAGCGCCGGCGATCGTGGACGGGGTGATCTACTGGGCTTCGGGCTACGGCTCCTACGGGGCGACAAACAACAAGGTGTACGCGTTCTGGGTGGGTCTCCAGTAGCGCTTCGGACCATTGGAGGACGGGCCCTCAGCCTTTGCGGCTGGGGGCTTGTTTTTTCTGGTGGTCGAGGAAGCGTCGCATGCGGTCCAGCGAGCGGGCCTTGGTGAAGACGAGCAGGCTTTCGATCAGCGGCGGGGACTGCGTGCTGCCGGTAAGGATGGCGCGGAGGAGCATGAAGTTTTCCTTCACCGACCACTGCTTGGTTTCGCCGAGTTGGCGCATGGCGGCGTCGATGGCGTCGTGCTCCCAGGAGGCGGCCTCGAGGGCGGCGAGCTGGTCGGCGGCGAAGGCGAGGGTTTCCTCGACGGTGCGCTTTTTCGGCAGCCAGACCGGCTCCGGGGGGAGGACGTGGTCCTTGAAGAAGAAATCGGCGAGGTCACCGAAGCCGCCGAGGGTTTCGATGCGGGTCTGGACCAGCGGCGCGATGGACTGGAGGTACTGATCGGAAAAGACGGTTTGCCGGAGGCGCGCGTAGAAGTCCTCGGGGGCGAGTTTGCGGATGTACTCGCCGTTCATCCAGCGCAGCTTGGCCAGGTCGAAGACGGGGCCGCCGAGAGAGATGCGGCTGAAGTCGAAGCGCTCGCGCATGTCCTCGAAGGAGAACAGGTCGGACTCCTTGGTACTAAGCGCCGCGTTGACGATCTCGGTTTCGGTGAGCTGGGCCATGCCGCCGCCCATGAGGCCGAGAAAGTTGAGCATGGCTTCAGGAAGGAAGCCGGAGTCGCGATAGTAGTTGAGGGAAACGGGGTTTTTGCGCTTGGAGATCTTGGATCTGTCGGTATTGCGAAGCAGGGGCATGTGCCAGAAGCGCGGCTGCTCCCAGCCGAACGCCCCGTAGAGCAGCACGTGCTTGGGGGTGGAGCTGATCCACTCCTCGGCGCGGATGACGTCGGTGATGCCCATGAGGTGGTCGTCGACGACGTTGGCGAGATGGTAGGTGGGAAAGCCGTCGGACTTGAGCAGGACCTGGTCGTCCACGTTGCTGTGGTCGAAGGTGATGGGGCCGCGCAATTCGTCGCGAAAGGTGGTTGCGCCGGTTTCGGGAACTTTGAGGCGTACGGTGTATGGCTTGTTCGCGGCCAGTTCGGCTTCGATTGCTTCAGGCGACAGGTGGCGGGAGCGGCCCTGGTACTTGGGCGGGAGCTTGGCGGCGGTTTGGGCCTTGCGCTCGGCTTCGAGCTCTTCGGGAGTTTCAAAGGCGCGGTAGGCGTGGCCGGTCGCGAGGAGCAGGTCGGCGTGTTCCCGGTAGATCTCGGTGCGCTCGGACTGACGGTAAGGGCCGACGGGGCCGCCGACGTCGGGGCCTTCATCCCACTGGAGGCCGAGGTGGCGGAGGGAGGAAAAGATCATCTGCTCGGAGGTGGGGACGTAGCGGGTGCGGTCGGTGTCCTCGATGCGGAGGATGAACTTGCCCCCGCGCTGGGCGGCGAAGAGCTGGTTGAGCAGGGCTATGTAGGCGGTGCCGACGTGCGGGTCGCCGGTGGGGGAGGGGGCGATGCGGACTCTGGGGGTTGCGGGCATGGTCAAAGACGAGGGTAAACCGCCTGCGCGGCCGGCGGCCACTTCGTGGCGGGTTCCTGTCTTAGCGGCGCTTCCGTCGGTCGCGGGAGAGAGTGGCGGGCTGCGAGATCAAAAGCAGATCCTTCGCTTTGCGCAGGATCACCCTTTTTTGCGTTCTAGAAAAAACGCCCACGAAGTGGGTGCCTCCCGCTCACCAGTTCCCGGATGGCGCAGTAGGGTTTTGTTTTTACTGGATGGGCAAACCGGCCGTGCTCGCGAGGCGGCCGACGGGGTAGACGCCGACCTGGTTCGCCTTGCCGTAAGGCGACTGATTGTAGAAGAAGGCGAGGCGGGCCGAAGGGCTCGCGGCGAAGGCAGGGTCATTCTGGAGCTTGGCTTCGAAGCGCGCGCGCAGAAGCGGATCGTTCGCAAGCATCTGCCGGGCCAGTTTTTCAACAACATACGGTTCGCCGGACTCTTTTTGCTCGAAGATGGAGTCGAGGAAGCCCCAGGCCATGGCGGAGTCGGGGGCGGCGGGCTCCAGCCAGTGCACGGCGACCTTGCTCAGGCGGTTCTGGAGGGGGACGACGGCGGAACCGGCGGGGTAGGTCATGGTTTGCCGGCTCAGGGCGCATGCGCCGAAGCGCCCTGCCTTGGGTGGTGCGGCCTCGCCGGCAAAGAGGGGGTGGCGGCCCTCGAAAGGCGGCCGCTGCCACACGTTGCCCTCACAGCGGTACTGCTCCACCTCCCCGGTCCAGGCTGCCGTGAGGTGCCGCATGGGAACGCCGTGGGTTTGGAGGACGTCGGTGAGGGCGGTCCACTGGGCGGGGATGATGTAGGC
>CAXTTW010000197.1:0-5466 GCA_964247255.1 uncultured Acidobacteriaceae bacterium | reverse complement strand
GAACACGGCGCGCGTGTCGGGCCAGCTCGGCCGCGATCTCCGGCACGCCCCACTGGCCGCGCGCCGTGTTCCGCACGATCGCCGCATACGGCTCCGGCAGCGCGAGTGCGTCGGAGGTGCCCTGCAATCGCGCCTGTGTCAGTGATTGGTGGACGATGTTGGCCAGCCCCCAGGCATCGGTTTGAGCGGTCAGGGCGTCCTCGGGCAGTTCCTCGCCGGCCTCAAGAGCGGGCCGGGCGCAGTCGGAGCGCAGCTTGATCTGCTGTCCGGCGGCGACCACGCTTTCCGGCTCCACCAGGCCGTGGATCAGCCCCTGGGCATGCAGCGCGAGCAGGCCGCCCGCGACCACCTGGCTGACTTCGAGCGTTTCAGACAAGTCCAGCCGGCGCACGCGCAGGATGTCGGCCAGCGACTCCTCCGTCGGCTCGAGCACCGCGTAGGCCAGCGGCGTCCCGTCCAGCTCGGCATCTCCGAACTCCTGCACCTTGACCAGAAACGTGTCGCCCGCGGCCTGGATGGACCGGTAGCGAAGCTGCAAAGCGGACTGGTCGTTGAGCGCTTCGGTCACGCGCAGGATCGCGGGCTTGCCGCCGGGGGCAGTGGTGGCGAACAGGGCGCTGCGGCCTTCGGTCCGGAGAAGCCGGCCAAGGATCCACCGGCCGGCAAGGGTTGCGCCTTCGTAGTCGTTCCAGAGTTGCATGGGTGCGTGTCAGATCCTGTTCCGGCGAGCGGTGGGGAGAGTGTTGCAAAGGTGCCAGCAGTATTGTAGCGGGAGTGGCTGAGGACAGGCGAAAGCGGCAGAGGCGGCATATCGCCGCTACCGAGCAGGGTGACTCTTGTAACGATAAGTTATAGGAGAAACTAAGTTGTTGACAAAGGGTAAGGCTGGGCGCATATTTCTTGCATTCAGATACCGCTTCCCCGGCGGTTCGCGAGCCGCCGGATCAACTTCCGGTGCCTTTGTCGCTCGCTCTCCGGGGACATGTGCCTGTCCCCAGCAGGTTTCCGAGTAGATTGCCGGGCCGCCGCCGGGCGAGTCAGGCAACCCTTTATTCATGTCGACCGAGAAGTCCCCGCACGTGCGGGGAGTGGAGATAACCATGCCAGCAGGACCAGCAGATATCTACGAAGGTAAGTTGTCCGGCTTGCGCGTCAAACGACCGGGAAGGCAGATCACACCCGCGGTCGTGACCGTGAGCGGGCACCCCACGGACATGCAGCCGCCGGGCAGCGTGTGCATCACCGTCGCACCGAAGGGTTCGAAGGAGCTGCGCGCCCTTGCCCAAGCGGTCGGGAACTCCGATTCGGCTGCCGTCGACAAGGTCCTCATGCCGATCAAGAAGGAACTTCAGCGACGCAAACAGATGGACTACCAGGCAGTAACGGAGATCATCGAGAAGACAAGCTCGTTTGTCGATGTCAGCTACGGCGGCAGGAGCCTGGCCACGACGCTGTTCGCCATCCCGGAAGTCCCGGTTTCGCGGGCGATCCTGCCGTATCTCGGCGGCTCCCTCAAACCCGAACGCTTCGAGGTGCTCGAGTACCTCCAAGACCCCGCCCCGGAAGCGGCCGGGCTGGATGTGCTGATCACCGTGCATGAACCGGAGCTCGACCCTGCCGTGGCGAGCGTCCTGAAGCAGCTCCCGGCGGACTACGACACGATGCGCATCGGGATCTCACCCGGCTCCCGGGCTTGCACCATCACCGCCACGCCGATCGTGGTCGCTGTTACCGTGGCCCTGGTCGCGACCGCCGTCGCCCACTGCACGCAAAGCTGGGACACGAAGGACTGGCTCATCAATCCGATCGACGAGCTGTCCGCGAAAGCGCCCTCGCTGGGCATCGCGAAACTGCTGGCGCACCGGGAAGAGCTGCTGGGGCGGCCGGTGCAGCACGCCTGAAGCAGGTCTGCGCGGGGATCGCCGAAAGAAGGGTCCCCGCGCATCTCCTGAACACGAGTCGCCGGGTGAGGCCGGCCGCACATGAGCTACACACTCCAGACAGTTCTGTTCTGCCTTCTTGGCCTCAGCGTCGCCGTTTCGGTCGCGCGTTTGCACAAGCCGGTCGCCGGCCGGCTGGACGGCCTCGACTTCCTGCAGCTGCTGCCTGACTGGAAGTTCTTCGCTCCCGAACCGAACCGGTCCGACTACCACCTGCTCGCCAGGCACAGGACGGGCAGCGAGGCCCCAGGGGCTTGGCAGGTTCTCGAAAACTCGCGCAAGCACACGCTGCGGCCGCATCTTCTCGATCCGCACCGCCGTTTGCGTAAGGCGATGGTGGATGTTTCCGCGAGCTACATCGTCATCAGCGAGGAGCGCCGCCGGGAAAGCGCCGAGCAGCTGCGGCCTACCCTGTCCACTTCCATGACCTATCTGCTGCTGCTCAGCCTCGCAACCGCGAAAAGGCTCGCCGGCGAGGAGATCCAGTTCGCGGTCGTCGCAACCCGCGACGAGGAGGACGACAATGGCGAAGTGGTCATGCTTTCCGACTTTCACCCCGCACACTCCTGAGACCGTGCTGCGCTGGGTCGCCGTTTTCCTGGCCGTTTCCGTCCTTATCGTTTGCTGCGAGTTCGCGGCGCTCCTGCTCCGCAATCAGTTGGGGCACGGGAGCCTGTTCGACTGGAAGGTCCTGCGCCTGCGCCGGGCCGTGGTCGCTTTCGCTCCCGTCCGGCACTGCCTCGACTTGGCCTTCGGCAACGCCTGGGGGACCGGATTTTGGCTGTTGGCCGGCGGCGGTTGCGCCGTCGCGACGGTGCTCGGCTTCGGACGACCCACGAGCCTGCTCGCCGCCGGGGCTGTCACCCTGTTTCTCGTTATGCTGGCCATTCGGTTTGCCGTGGGCCGCGACGGCGCGGACCAGCTTGCCGTTTTCCTCAGCGCTACCCTGTTCACCTATCTGCTCGCGCCGTCCGCCGTCGCGGCGCGCATTGCGCTCTACCTCATCTGCGCCGAGCTCACGGCAAGTTATTTCGTCTCCGGCGTCGCCAAGGTCACGGCGCGGTCCTGGATGCGGGGCACGGCTCTGCACGGTATCCTCAAGTCCTCCTGCTACGGGCACCCGCGTCTCGCGGCAAGAGTCGATCCGCGCGCGGCGCGCTGGATGGGGATGGGGGTGGCGGCGTTCGAGTTAGCGTTCCCCTTGGTTTGGTTCGCGGACGCGAGGGTCGGGCTCGCACTCCTGCTGGGCGGCCTGTGCTTTCACCTTTCGGTTTGGCTGATCATGGGATTGAACTCGTTTTTCTTCACCTTTCTGGCTGGGTACCCCGCCTTGCTGTGGCTGGTCTCTTCACGCTGAGCGAAGATGGGTACGGTCCTTTATGGTGGAGGCGCAGCCCCTCGCGCCGAAGGAGACAAAGCCCTGAAGCTGATGATCGTGGAAAGCCCGAACAAGATTCGCAAGATCAAGGCGATCCTGGGCGCGGGCTGGGAGGTGGCGGCCAGCGTGGGGCACATCCGCGACCTGCCCGTGAAGGACCTGGGCCTCGGCATGCCGGGGTATGTGCCGCAGTACGAGCTGAGCGAACGCGGGGCCGACGTGGTGAAGCGCCTGCGCGGCATGGCGGCCAAGGCCAACGACGGCGTGTACCTGGCCACCGACCCCGACCGCGAAGGCGAGGCGATCGCCTGGCACGTGAGCGAGGCGCTCAAGCTGAAGCGGGCGCAGCGGGTCACCTTCGACTCGATCACGCCCGAGGTGGTGCGGCGGTCGCTGGAGCGGACCCGCCCGGTGGACATGCACCTGGTGCATGCCCAGGAGGCGCGGCGCGTGCTCGACCGTCTGGTGGGCTACCAGGTTTCGCCGGTGCTGGGACGCGGGTTGAGCGCGGGCCGTGTGCAGTCGCCCGCGGTGCGGCTGGTGGTGGAGCGCGAGCGGGAGATCGCAGCCTTCGTCGAGGTCCGCCACTTCGGGGCGGAGCTGCTGTTCGGTGTCAAGCCCGACGCGTGGCGCGCGCAGTGGGAGCCCGCCTTGCCCAAGGGCGAAAAGTACTGCCTGGACGAGGCGCTCGCCCAACGCGCGGCCGCGTGCCGGGATTGTGTCGTCACGGAGTCGGGCAACAAGAAGGTCATGCAGGCCCCTCCACCGCCTTTCACGACCAGCACCATGCTCCAGGCGGCCTCGGTGCGGCTGCGCTGGAAGCCGGACGTGACGGCGGGCGTGGCGCAAAAGCTGTTCGAAGCGGGGCTGATTACGTACCACCGGACCGACTCGGTCAACTTTTCCGCCGAAGCGCTCAAGGAAGTGCGGGCGTATGCCGGCGAGCGCGGGCTGCCGCTGCCCGCCACGGCTCGTAAGTTCAAGAGCAAGGGCGGCGCGCAGGAGGCCCACGAGGCGGTGCGGCCCACGCATTTCGCGGACGAGCACGCCGGGGAAGATCCATCGCAGAAGGCGCTGTACCGGCTCATCTGGGAGCGGGCCGTGGCTTCGCAGCTGGCCGACGCGGAGTGGAGCGTGAACACCACGCGCCTGCGCAGCGGGGAGTTCCTTTTTCGCGCGGAAGGCCGAGTGCTGGTTGCTCCGGGCTGGCGCGGGTTGACCGGCCGCGATGCCGCCGAGGAGGACGAGGAAGCGCAAGGCGACGGGCGCGTGCCGGTGCTGGCCGTGGGCGCGGCGGTTACGGCCCGGGACGGGCGCGTGCTCTACAAGAAGACCGAGCCGCCGACGCGCTACACGCAGGCGACGTTGATCAAGCGCCTGGAGGGGTTGGGCATCGGCCGGCCTTCGACTTACCCGGCGATCCTTAAGAACGTGCAGACGCGCGGCTACGTGGAGGACGAAGGCAAGTACCTGCGGCCGACCGTGGTGGGCGAGGCGGTGGTCGACGGCCTGGTGGGTAAGTTCGGCTTTGTGGAGTATGCCTTTACGCGCGACCTGGAGCGCGACCTGGACCGCATCGCGGAGGGCCAGGCGGAGTACCTGCCGGTGGTGCGCGCGGCGGACGAGCGCTTGCGGGCGGAGATTGGGAAGGCGGGCGGGCTTTCGGCCGTGCGGACGGGCGCGACGAAGGCGGCCGCGCCCAAAAGCGCTCCCAGGACCGCTCCCGGCACTGCGACGCGCCCACCTGCCAGGGCCAAAGCGGGTTCAGGCGGGCAGGAGGGCGGCACACGCTGGGAGCTGCAGCCGGGCGGCTTTCTCGCCTCGCGCCTGCGGGCCAGGCCGGACTTCCTGCCCGAGGAGCCGGGCGCGAGCGCGACGGTGCGGGAAGAGCGTGAGCCGGCCCCGGCTGTGCGGGCAAAGGCCGGGAGGAAGAAAACCGCGGTGACGGCTGTTGCGGCAAAATCCGGCAGAGCGAAAGCGGCAGCGCCGGCGAAAACCGCGAGGAAGAAGCCCGGCAAGGGGCCGGCGACCGCGAAAGCTGGCCCGGCCAAGGCAGACGAGCAAGCGCCGGTTCCCTGTCCCGTCTGCAAGGAGGGCTTGGTACGCCTACCCCGCGAGGACGCGAAAGCATGGGGCTGCTCGCGCTGG
>CAXTTW010000196.1:3335-5469 GCA_964247255.1 uncultured Acidobacteriaceae bacterium | reverse complement strand
GGCTTAGGGCGGGCACAGTCGCGAGAAGGCTGTATAGCAGAAGCAAGCGGGAGGTGCGCATGGGTCGGAGTCCTCGTTCGCCATGTACTTAAGCAGCAACGGACCACGATTTGCAAACTGCTGCCGTGTTATCTCGAGATAAGCCCGTAGTGAACGGCTAACCTATTCAGGATGAGAAACTTACAACGGCATGTTGCCTCAACGCGGTGTCCCGCAGCCGCGCGTCGTGCGTATCCGGCTCGCCGGCTCAAGTGAAAAGTACGGCTTAAGGAAGTGAGACCCTGTATTCCAGATAGACTGTCTATGCTCATTGGGGGAAAGATGCTGCAAGTCAAGACGAAAGAGGTTCGCCTGCGGGCGAGCCGGCGCGACGAGTATGCGGAGGAAACACGCCGTGCCATCATTGCCGCCGCGCGGGAGCTGTTCAGCAAGCACGGCTACTTCCAGACCACGGTCGAGGACATCGCCAAGCTGGCCCGGGTCGCCGCTGTAACCGTTTACTCTTCCGTCGGCGGCAAGGCCGGGCTGCTCCGCATCCTCACCGACATCTGGACCACCTCGCAATCCATCGAGGCCTGCCGCGAGATGGTCGCCGACCTCGACGACCCGGCGGCGATCCTGGCCGTCATCGCAAACACCGCCCGCAAGATGCGGGAAGAGTTCGGCGACATTGTCATCCTGATGCTAGTGACCGCGCCCCACGACAAAACCGTGGCCGAAAACCTGGCCGTGGCAACCGAGCGCTACCGGAAAGCTTTCGGCAAGGTCGCCCAGAGGCTCATCCGGCTCGACGCGTTGCGTGAAGGGTTCGACGAGCGTTACGCCATTGACGTGCTGTGGTTCCACTTCGGCTACTGGGGACTGTACAGCCTCCACAACGACAACGGCTGGGACTACGACAGGGCGGAGCGGTGGCTCTGCGAGTCGGCGACCCGCGCCCTGCTCAAGGCACGACCCGCCGCCTGATTACCGCTGCGCTCCCCCCGCCTGCGCGGCCAGCAGTGCGTCGAGCGCCGAAGACTGGCTTCCGGCCGTCGCACCGACGAAGGGTCCGGACCAGACCTGACCCAGCTGGTAGCTGTCGCCCCGTGCGTTGGTCCAGATGCTGTCAGCGTTACTCGTGAAGAAGCGCGCGTATTGCGGGTTGGGCGCTGCTTTCTGGAGCGACAGCAGGTTACGCACGAAAATACCCTTGAACTGCACGCCGCCTCCGCCCGGCCCCGCCTTAGCCTCGCCCTGCTCGTGAAGAATGCCCTTTGCGTCCGTAAGATGCTGGAGCGCCGCATCGGCTACCTCCTGCGCGGTCGCCGTCAAGGTCGCGTCGGCGCGGCCGGCCCGGTTCAGTTCCACCAGTCCGTTCAGGATCACGCCCTGGTTATAGGTCCACACTGCCTGGCCGTTGTTGACGCAGTGCGCGGGATTGGACGAGTTGAGCCCGTCGTTGATCAGATGCTGTCCGTTAATCATGCCGGAATGCGCGAACCAGTCCCACTCCTTTTGCGCCCACCCCACGTACTCGGCCTTTCTGGAAAGATTGGCGGCATGGTTGGCCAGCCGTGCCGCGACGGAAAGAAACAGCTCGTTCGCGATGGCGTTTTTGTACTTGCCGTCCTTGTTCCACCAGATCCCGCCGCCACAGGTCGCACTGTCCCAGCCGCCCGCCATGTCCTTAAAAATCGCCTGTGCCATCGTGAGGTATTCGTGATTTCCGGTCGCTTCGAACGCGTCGATCCAGGCGAGCGCCCACCAACCTTCGTCGTCGTAGAAGTGGTTGATGAAGCCGGGATGCAGCTTTTGCGCCTCGGTATAAGTATTCTGCATTATTGGGAAGTAGGCACGGCTGCCGCTGGCCTCCGAGAACTCCGCCAGGACGGTAATGTTGTTGGCATAGTTCCACCAGGCGTTGGTCTTGTACAAACCTGTAGATGGCACATACCAGGTCTGCAGGGTCGCGACACCGGCGGCAGCATCGGCTAAGTAGGGGTCGGTGGCAGGCTTGGCCTGCGCGTTTGCGGCAGGCTTGGCCTGCATGATTGCGGCAGGCTTGGCCTGCATGATTGCGGCAGGCTTGGCCTGCGCGATCAACGTACCCGCGCCCGCCGCTAAGCATAGCAGGAAGCTTGACACTTGGAGC
>CAXTTW010000196.1:0-3235 GCA_964247255.1 uncultured Acidobacteriaceae bacterium | reverse complement strand
GATCAACGTACCCGCGCCCGCCGCTAAGCATAGCAGGAAGCTTGACACTTGGAGCATTGTTCCCCCTTTAGATTGATTCCGACTTACACAAGGGAGGGAGCTAGGCCAGCCTCCCTCCACTTGCGGCACCTGCCTACACGCCCGATAGATTCTTGTCCGGCCGCAGCCCGCGCAGGATCTTGCCTTCGGTCGAAAGATAGAAGTTGCGCGTGTTGAAGCGGCGGGTGCGCGCGAAGATGAGGTACACGTACTTGAACGTTTCCGCGAAGCCGTACGCCGGGAAAAGGTCGCCCTGCTTCATCGGCTGCGTGGTTATGTCGTCGATGATAGTGTAGCCCTCGGGCGTGCGCGCATTGTTTTTCAGCCCGGTAAAGAACTGATACGCAGTCCGCGCGTAAAAGTCGTCCCCGGTGCGCCAGTACAGGTCGAAGGAGGAGTTCGCGTACTCCGGGCGGAACTGGTTGGTCAGGCCGGTGGCGGTCAGCGTGGTGTAATCGATCCCCTCCGGCAGCACCGGATACTTGTTGAGCACCTGCGTCCACGACTTGTAGTACGAGGCACCCAAGGCGAGGTCGCCGCCCGCCGCGACCAGCTCGGCGTAGAAGGAAGCGAGCTCCTGCTGCCCGCGCCCCTTCAATGCTCCGGTCCTGAAGTCGACGGTCTTATACCAAGTCAGTCCGTTGTACGTCTCGATCAGATACTTGGTCATGGCGTTGTCAAGCGTGTGGTACCAGCTCAGGCAGTCCTGATCGCCGAATAAGGCATAGGCCCCGTACATGTACTCGTAGAAGGAATCGGTCGGGGAGTTCGGTCCGTTGTCGGTGTTATCGGTCCACTGACCGGTCTCGATGTCAATTGTGGTTCCGAGCAGGTCCAGTGAGGACCGCCGGTCGAAGGCTGCTTTCAAGGCCTTCTTGGCCGCGTTAAAGTAGCTTGGATCGCCGGTGAGCCGGGACAGGGTGCCGAGCTCGAGAATGTTGGTGCCGACCGCGGCCAGTACGGCGCTGGGTCCCGACACCGCCCCGGTCGCCAGGTTGACCGATGAGTACGGCATGCCCGTCGGTGACTTGTCGAAGATCGGCATGATGCGGTCGGTCAGGTCCTTGGCCAGGGTCAGGAGGCGCTGGTCGCGTACCGCGAGATAGCCCGCCAGCAGCCCGCCCACCAGCCGGATGATACCCTCGAAGGTGTTGAACTCGTCATCGATGTTATAGTTCGCGTTGGCGTACACCCACTCCAGGGCGGTCTTCAGCTCGCTGTCCAGGCCCATAACATACAAGGTGTCGAGCGCCTCGATGATCGACAAACCTACCGTGCGCCGCCCGCCGAAGAAGAAGTTGTTTGGCTTTTTCGACAGCGGCTGCACCTGGTCGGAACCGAACGCGTACTTGGTGTAGCAGGTCCAGGCGTGCAGAAACTCCGCCCGGACCTCATCGGCCTTTGCCGGATCGCCCGGCCCGAAGCGGCTGTCGGCCAGCCCCGCCGCCCGCGCGGGCGCCTCGATACCGCCGAGCAGCGCACTGCCCCCCATGGCACCCATGACCTGCAACAGCCGCCTGCGCCCGATCTGCTGCGCGAACTCGTTTCTCGTGTTTTCCATATCTTATAACTCCTGTACCGGCTAGATAGGACCAGCGCTGTCCGTCGCGGGTTGTCCCAAATCTGGACATTGGCTCGGAAGAAGCGAGCGATTCTCACGCGCTTTTAGGGTTATCGCCGCCGCGCGTGAAAAGTTGCTGCACCTGTGTGTTCAATCGGGCCAATCTCTGCGACAGCTCCCACATCACGCGCACAGCGCGTATCCACGCGATGCATTTGGCTGTCGCCCCGGACAACATGGAAGCGGAACTATGGAAACCTCGCTCCGCATGCACAGCAGGTTTGCGAAACCGGCGAACAACTCATTCGCCCGCCCCGGCAACATGAACCCCGATTTTCAGATTGGTTAAGCTGTAAAGCCGGCCGCGCAGCCCCGGGGGAACTCGCCGCTAAGCAGGGCCGCTCCGCCCCGCAGCCGCTCTCCAAAGCCAGGCGCGAGAAGCCGGTGGACGCCCCGTTCGCTGATACTGTCCCATTCCCGGACTTGTACTAAGCTGCGCCGGTTTCGGCGATTTCGCTTCCGTTCCGCCCTTCTTTGTTCTACACCGAGGGAGCGTATGTTGACCCGCCTGCTTCTTTTCGCGCTTGCCCTGCCCCTTCCAGCCCAAACCAGGGCAGCCGACTTCAGCGGCGAGCCGCTGGTGCTCGAGCACAGCGTATCCTTGTTCCGCTACAACGCGGACGGCTCGGGCGACCGCACGCTCGCGCAAACCATTCATCTGCAGTCCGAGGCCGCGGTCCGGCAGTTCGGCGTTCTCATCTTCCCTTTCGCTTCGAGCTCGGAGTCGGTCGAGGTTCACTTTATCCGGGTGCGCAAGCCGGACGGCAGCGTCGTCGGCACCGACCCCGCCTCAGCGCAGGACCTGCCGGCCGAGGTCGCCCGCCAGGCCCCGCTCTACAGCGACGAGCACCAGCTGCAGATTCCCGTTCGGGGGCTTGCCGCGGGCGACCGCGTGGAGTACGAGACCGTTTTCCATATCCGCAGATCGCAAATCGCCGGCCAGTTCTGGGCCGCGTTCAATGCCGAACAGACCGCCGTGGCCCCCGACCAGCGCATCGAGCTCCGCTTTCCGGCCGTGCTCAAACCCACGGTTCTGAGCCCGCGCGTCAAGCCCCTGGTAAGCACGGAGGATGGCGAAACCGTCTACCGCTGGCAGTTCGCTCAAACGAGGCCGACAGTCGGCGCGCATGAGGACGGTGAGCCTCGGCCCAAAACCGCCGACGTCGCCTGGACCACGTTTCCCTCCTGGGCCGCCGTCGGGGAGTGGTACCGGGCATTGTCGGAGAGCCGCGCGGCGCTGACGCCGGAGGTCCGGGCCAAGGCCGCCGCCCTCGCCGCGGGCGCGGGAAGCGAAGACGAGAAGATCGCCCGGATGTACAACTTCGTTTCCATGCAGATTCGCTACATCGGCGTGAATTTCGGGGCCGGGCGCTTCCAGCCCCATGCCGCAGCCGAGATCCTGGCGAACGGTTTCGGCGACTGCAAGGACAAGCACACCCTCCTGGCCGCGCTGCTCGCCGCCGCCGGCATCCGTTCCGCGCCCGTGTTGATCGGGGCGGGCATCGAGCTCGACCCCGCCCTGCCCGCGCCGAACGCCTTCGACCACCTGATTACCGCCGTCGAGCGGCCCGGCGG
>CAXTTW010000195.1:0-5507 GCA_964247255.1 uncultured Acidobacteriaceae bacterium | reverse complement strand
CTCCTGCTGCTGGCCCTGGCCGTCGCGGCGCGGGCTGCGGTTGCACTGTTCGTGGGCTTCGGCCTGCTGCGGGACGAGCAGGTCCCGCGCGACCTGTGGCTGCTGCCGCTGAGGGACTGCCTGGGGCTGGCGCTGTGGGTGTGGAGCTACGCGGACGACACGGTGGAGTGGCGGGGCGAGCGCTTCAAGGTTCGCGAAGGCCGCATGGAGCGGGTGCCCAAGTAAACTGGTGGATGTCATGGCCACCCAAACACTCGTGCAGCTCGCGGACGACCCGAACCCGGCGCAGGCGGGGCTAGGCCTGGCGGCGGCGCTGGTCTACAACGACTGGTACCCGGCGCTGCGGGCCGACACCCTGCGCGGAAAGCGGGTCAGGACGACGCTGCTGCTGGGCATCCCGATGGTGCTGGGCCGCAAGCGGGACGGGCAGGTGTTCGCGATGCGCGATCTGTGCCCGCACCGGGGCATCCCTTTGTCGTGCGGATGGTTCGACGGGGAAGCGCTGGCGTGCAAGTATCATGGGTGGAAATTCGATCCTGGAACAGGCCAGTGCCTGGATATTCCATCGCTGACGGAGCGCGACCCGCTGGACCCGCGCAAGATCTACGGGACGGCATACCCCTGCGTGGAGCGCGACGGCTACGCCTGGGTGTACGTGCCGGAGCCGGGTTCGGGGCGGGTGCGCGCCGAAGGGCTTGGGGATCCGCCGGAAACGCCGAAGTTCGGCGGCAAGTTTCGCTCGGCGCACCTGGAGGCGGAGCTGCCCTGCAACGTGGACCATGGCATCATCGGCCTGATGGACCCGGCACACGGGCCGTTTGTCCACCAGAGCTGGTGGTGGCGCAAGCAGGGGTCGATCCACGAAAAAGCCAAGCACTTCGAGCCCATCCCGGAAGGCTTCCGAATGGCGGCGCACGCGCCTTCCGGTAACTCCGCCCCCTACAAGCTGCTGGGCGTCTACGGCGAGCCCATCACGACCACCATCGACTTCCAGCTGCCGAACCGGCGCATCGAGACGATCCGCTGCGGGCCCAAGTGGTTTTCGAGCATCACGACCGTGACCCCAACCACCCCGCGGGCCTGCCGCATCGACGTGTACGCTGCCTGGAACGTGTTCTATGCCGTGCCGGGGGTGACTGCGATCGCGAAGTGGTTCGGCAAGCGGTTCGTGGCGCAGGACCAGCAGACGATGGTGGAGCAGGCGCGGGGCTTGCGCTACGACCCTTCGCTGATGTTGATCGACGACGCGGACCGCCCGGCCAAGTGGTACTTCGCGCTCAAGCAAGCGCGTCTGGACGGTACGGGCAAGCACCCGATGAGCGGGCCGGTCACGCTGCGCTGGCGAAGCTGAGGGTGCGACTTTGCCGTCGACCGGCGAAGAATACGGTCCACAGCCAGGGCAAGCGCGGCGTTTCCGGGCGGGAAAGCCGCTTTCCGCGAGCGATTTTCGTGGCCGGAAAGCCGGCTTACGCTCCGGCGGCTTCGGCGATTGCGGGCGCGGACAAGCGCGTGAGAAAGTTCACCGTGCCACGTCTCGGTCTTCGGGTGCGGCAGCCGCGAAGACGCCCGCAAATGCGCCGCGCACGCGCAGAAAGACCAGCAGCCAGAGCAGCGCGGCGAACAGGCCCGGTGCAAGTCCGGCTGGGTCCATGAGGCCGTGATACAGAAGGATGTTGACCAGCACAGGGGCGAGCAGGGCCAGGGCGAGCGGCACGAAACGGCCGAGCAGCAGCAGCACGCCGGCGGCGAGCTGGATGAGGAAGACGAACACAAAATAGTGCGATCCGGACAGGGCGGTCATGTACTGGATGGCCAGAGGCGACGTCGGCGGAGGTTGATGAATGAAGTGCAGAAATCCGTTCAGACCGAAAACGGTGAATAGTAGCCCAAGCAGATAGCGAGCGACGATGGAAGCAAGACGCATACGACTCCTAGACAGATGCCGACTTTGCAACGGATGTTGGCTAGAGTAGAGCACAGAAGGCGCATGAAGGCAACAGTTGTCGAGAGTAGACTGGGCCCAATGCTGCCGGCGCTCACAGCGAAAGCGGAATACGTCGATCCGCGCGTGCGGCGGACCCGGCAGATGCTGGAACGCGCCTTGGAGACCCTGCTCGCACAAAGGCCTTTCGAGCGGATCTCCGTAGGCGACATCGCGGAAGCAGCCACCCTGAACCGGGCGACCTTTTACGCCCATTTCGCCGATAAGTTCGATCTGCTGGAGGCGATGGCGGCGGCCCGCTTTGAGGAGCTTCTGCTCCGGCGGGGCATCGTTTTCGACGGCACCTGTCCGTCCGCCCTGTACCGCATCGTGCTGGCGGTGTGCGATTTCCTGGTCGACATCCCATATTGCCTCGAGCAGCGGCAAGTAGCCCAGCACCTTGAACAGGCGATGGTGTCGATCGTGCGTGCGCGGATCGACGCCGGACTCGCCGAAGAAACGGGCGCGGGCGGGGCTGCCTCGGCGATGGTAGCCGCGGCGGCCGCGGGTGCCATGTACGGGGCCGCGAAACAGTGGTTCGGTACACCGAACCGGCCGGATGCGGAGCAGGCCGCCTCGGCCATCGCCGCGCTGCTCGCGCCGATGATGGCCGCGCGCTAGGGCCCTGTCACTCTAAGCAGGGCTTCCCGCGCAAGCAGGTCCAGGACGCGCCGCCGGACTTCGTCGCGGATCGCGCGTACTTCGTCGAGGGGCTTGTCCTTCGGATCGGGAAGCGGCCAATCCTCGCGGCGCAGGCCGGGGACATAAGGGCAGCTGTCGCCGCAGCCCATGGTGATCAGCAAGGCGGCGTTTTTCGCGAGCTCCTCGGTCAGTTCGCGAGGTTTGGCTTCGGCGAGGTCAATCCCGGACTCGCGCATGACGGCCAGAACCTCCGGGTGGACACGCGGGCCCGGCTTGGTGCCGGCGGAGACGGCCCGCGCCTTTGCAGGATCGGCGAGTCGATCGAAGAAAGCCGCCGCCATCTGCGAGCGGCCTGCATTCTGAACGCAGGCGAAGAGGAAGGTTTGCATGGCTTCTTTCATGCCGCGGGGCAGGCGCAGGAAGCCTCGTTCGCGGTGGAAGCTTTCTCCTTTTCCGGCAAGTTATCCTCCAGCACTACGAAGACCTCCCACTCGTTGCCGTCCGGGTCGAGCACCCAGGTCTTATCCTGAGTCGCGAAGCAGCAGTCGGTTTGCATTTCATCGCGCGTAACGAGGCCGCGCCGGTGCCACTGCTCTCGAATCGCGAGCACATCCCCCGTGGAAGCGACCTGGATGCCGAGGTGAGAGAGCGCCCCGGTCTCGTTGAAGGACCGCTCGTTGAGCGAGAAGTTGAGCGGCGGGTTGGCGACTTCGAACTTGGCATAGCCGGTTCTGACCTTCGAGGGTTCGAGATCGAAAAGCTTCCGGTAGAACGCGAGACTTGCGCCTAAGTCGCGGACGTTGATGGCAACGTGAGCTTTTATCGCCTGAACGGTCATGCGGATCCGCCTCCATATGCGGCAAGCCAGATGTATAGCTTGCTAAACGCATCTGTCAATGCAAATATGCTGCATGGCCCATCGAACCTCTTTCGACATGGAGCGCTTCTTCCAGGCTCTAGGTGACACCACCCGTCTGCGGCTGCTGAACCTGATGGGCGAGCGCGAGGTGTGCGTCTGCTACTTCGTGGCCGTCCTGCGCGGGCCGCAGCCCAAAATCTCCCGGCACCTGGCTTACCTGCGCGGGGCCGGCATCGCGGCGGCGAGGCGGGAGGGCAAGTGGATGCACTACCGCATCGCGATGCCGCCGCACTCGGGCGCGGCGCGGATCCTGGCGCAGACGCTGGACTGGCTGAAGGAGGACAAGGCGATGCAGGCCGACCGGGCGAAGCTCGACCGGGCCTGCTGCGCGCCGGCGAAGTACCCCGCGCTCCGGGGTGCGCCGCTGCCCGCCGAAGCCTGCGAGGAGACTCGCTGATGGCCGCCGCGCAGGGTCCCAATCGCAGTCCCGCCGCCCGCAGGAAGCTCTCGTTCCTCGACCGCTTCCTGACGCTCTGGATTTTTCTGGCCATGGCGATCGGCGTTGCCGCGGGCCGCTTCGTCCCGTCCACGGCGGCGTTCGTCAACCGCTTCCAAGCCGGCACCACCAACATCCCCATCGCCGTCGGGCTGATCGCGATGATGTTCCCGCCCCTGGCGAAGGTCCGGTACGAGAAGCTGGGCGAGGTGTTCCGCAACAAGCGCGTGCTCGGGCTTTCGCTGGTGCAGAACTGGCTCGTCGGCCCCGTGCTGATGTTTTTCTTGGCCGTCGCGTTCCTGCACGGCGAGCCGGCGTACATGCGCGGGCTGATCCTGATCGGCATCGCGCGCTGCATCGCCATGGTGCTGGTGTGGAACGAGCTTGCCGAGGGCGACACGGACTATGTCGCGGGCCTGGTGGCGCTCAACAGCGTCTTCCAGGTGCTGTTCTACAGCCTGTACGCCTGGGCTTTCCTCACAGTGCTGCCGCGGTGGCTGGGCCTGGGCAGCACGGTGATCCCGATCGGGATCGGCGCGATCGCGAAGAGCGTGGGCCTGTACCTGGGCGTGCCGTTCGCGGCCGGCTTTCTGACCCGTTTCGCGCTGCTGCGGCTCAAGGGCGAGCCGTGGTACCGGACGCGCTTCCTGCCCCGCATCAGCCCGCTCACGCTCGCGGCGCTGCTGTTCACCATCCTGGTGATGTTCTCGCTCAAGGGCGGCCTGATCGTACGTTTGCCGCTGGATGTGGTGCGGATCGCGGTGCCGCTGGTGCTCTACTTCCTCGTCATGTTTCTCGTCAGCTTTTGGATGGGCAAGCGGCTCGGGGCGGATTACGCGCAGACGGCCACGCTTTCCTTCACGGCGGCGGGCAACAACTTCGAGCTGGCGATCGCGGTGGCGGTGGCGGTCTTCGGGTTGAACTCGGGGGAGGCATTTGTAGGCGTGGTGGGGCCGCTGATCGAGGTGCCGGCGCTGATCGGCCTGGTCAAGGCGGCGTTTTGGCTGCGCGGGCGGTATTTCGGCGGGGGCGCGGCGGGGTTCCCGGAGTTTGAAGTCCGGCCGGTCGAGGACGCGCCGTAAGCCCGTCAGTGCAGGGGGGCCAGGCGGGCGACGTGGACGCCCTCGGCGAGGGCGAGCTCCTGAACGAGGTCCTCGATCTGCGCGAGCATGCGGCTGGACAGGGAGAAGAACTGGAAGCCGTACTCAGTGTCGCCGGGGCGGCCCATGCGAAGCTCTGCGCGGACGCGGAAGAGCAGGTGGTTGACGGTGAAGCTGAGCTCCACGCGCGCATTGGGGAGCAGGATGCGCGGGGTAAGCAGGGCCACCAGCGCGCCCTCCGCGCTGATATTGAGAATCTTCGCAGGCAGAGCCGGGCCGTCGGGGGTCACCAGCACCTCGCCGGGGCCGTTGCAGGCGAACCGCGGATTGCGGCGGCGGTTGTCCTGGGCGTGCGGCGCGGCTGGGATTGGGGCAGGGGTGGACACGGGGTACTTCCTTTATCGGCACAATGGGAAGTTTTGTTCAGGG
>CAXTTW010000194.1:0-5519 GCA_964247255.1 uncultured Acidobacteriaceae bacterium | reverse complement strand
TCGAGTAGCCGGGGACCGTGCCCATGCGCCGGCCCTTGAGGGCGGGGTCCACGCCGGGGCCGACTTCCTCGACGACGCCGACCGGCTCGTAGCCGAGGCGCGACGGCAGCGCGGGCTGCTCCAGGTAGTGCCCTGCCATGTACATCAGCTCCGCGCGGTTCAGGCCCACGGCCTCGACGCGCAGCTTCGCCTCGCCTTCGCCTGGAGCGCGGATCTCCAGGTCCTTCAACTCCAAAATTTCCGGGCCGCCGAGCCGCTCGAACACAATCGTCTTTGACATGGCTGTTTTCCTCGCATGTTGGATGAACGGCTCCGGCGGACGATGCGCTTGGCTCCCTCAGGGCGCGGGCGGCTTGCTCGCCTCGGTGAGGATGCCGCGCAGCTCGGTTTTCATCAGAGCCACGGCCCCGTGCAGGTCGCGGAGCATGGCTTCGCGGTCCGCCAACTCCTCGGCGCTCAGTCTGTTGCCTTCAGAAAAATCGCTGGTCACGCTCGCGAGGCTCGCGCCGTCCTTGCTGCCCGGCTGCGCGAGGCGGTGCAGGCGCTTCCAAACCAGCGGCAGGGACTGGTCCGGGGCCACGTCGTCCGGCAGCTGCCCGTCGCCCGCAGTGGGCGCGTGCAGGTAGGCCTTGACCGTCGCGGGATATTTGCTCGCCTCGTTCGGCGCCGCGCCCAGGATCTGCGCGAGCATGTTGTAGGGCGACCGAAAGATTCGTTTATCTCCGCGCGCCGCCCGCAGTTGCGCCGCCGAAAGCGTGATCGCCGCCGCGCCGGAAGCCACGTTCAAGGCATTGCCGGCGCGGCTCAGGCTTTGCGAAAGCTGGAGGGCCGAGCCGACGGTGCTGAGCGCGCCGCTGATCGCGAAGGTGGCCACGTTCAGCGCCGCGCTGCGCTTCTCTTCCTGCGACACGAGCACGTACCGGCTGTCCTCGGCGTGCGCGGCCTCCGCGTCGATCCGGCCCAGCATCTCGTCCGCGTCGAAGGAGGCGAGCAGCACCTGCCCCGTGATGGCCTGGCGGATCGCCACCGCCGGCTGACTTGCCCCCTGCCCGTCACGCTCCAGCGACGCCAACCGTTGGAGGTCGCCCTCGATGCCCATCGCCTGCGCGACGGCCAGCGCGGAGGCAGGGAGCGTCTGCGCGCCCGCGGACGCTGTAAACAGCAGAAAAAGAGCCGCACGCAGCAACGTCAATCCCCCGCGGTGATGCTTTCGGTCTGCTTCGACATGGTCGCCGTCCGCTCGATCTTGTCCCAGTTGAACGGCCGCCCGTCGATGGCTCGCTTGAGCGTTTTGAACAGCACCAGCGAAAAAACCTGCCGGTAGGTGAACCGCTGCAGCCAGATGTGGAACAGCAGCAGCCCATCCCCCTTGCTGCTGGGGTGCCTGCGCTCGAGCGAGAAGGCCAGCGCCGAAGTCACGAAGTCGATGACCAGAAAAGTGAGGAAATAGACAACCAGCTTCTCAAAATTGGCCGCGCTTGCCGCTTCCGGGTGGAAGTACTTCTGCCATAGAAAACTGACCAGCCCGGCCAGGAACATCAGATCGATGAATGGGGACACCAGGGGCAGCAGGATCTGGAAGACCAGGATATTCGGCAGCGCGAACAGCCCCATGGCGCGGTTGGTGCGCAGCGCCTGCTTGTGCTTGAACACCGCCTGGAGGATCCCGAACGACCAGCGGAAGCGCTGCCGCATAAGCCCGCGCACCGTCACCGGCGCTTCCGTAAACGCGAGCGCGCGGTCCTCGTAGATGACCTTGTAATTTTGCTCGAGCAGGTTCATGGTCAGGTCGGCGTCTTCGGCAACCGTGTTGAGCGGGTAGCAGCCGCCCCGGCGCACCGCATTCGTGCGCCACGCGCCGATCGCCCCCGGCACCACCGTCACCACGTCGAACAGGTCGAGCGCCCGACGCTCGAAGTTCTGGCTGGTGATGTATTCGAGCGCCTGCCAGCGGGTCCACAGGTTTACGCGATTGCCCACCTTGGCATTGCCCGCGACCGCCCCCACGCGCTCGTCCGCGAAGTGGCCGACAAGCCGCTCGATCGCGTCCGGCGCAATCACGGTATCCGCGTCGATGCCGACGTAAAACTCCTCCTCGAGTTGGTCAAGCGCGTAGTTGAGCGCCTCGGCCTTGCCGGCGTTCGGTTTGGACAGCACCGTTACACGGCCGCTCGCTATCTCCTCGCGGTACGCTTCGCGCGCCACGCGCAGCGTCGCATCGGAGGAGCCGTCGTCGATAACGATCACGCGCAGGAAAGGGTAGGTCGACCGCAGCACGGACCGGACCGTCCGCACGATGACCGTTTCCTCGTTGTAGGCGGGCACCAGCACCGCCACTTGCGGTGCGAAGGGCGGCAGCGGCGCGCGCGGGCGGAACCGGTCGATGAGCGCGCAGACCCCGATGATCAGCAGCCGCCCGCTCATGAGAATGTCGCCGGCGAAGAATACATACACGACCAGGTGCGCCAGCGTGGAGAACACGAAAAAAGCAGCCTGGTCGATCCGGGCCTGCCACCACAGCTTGGGCGAGAGCGGCGGCATGACGGCAGCGCGTGTCTTGCCCATCAGCTCTGACACGGGCACGAACTCGTAGCCGCGCGCCCGCATCGTCGTAATCAACAGCGGCAGAGCGGCCAGCGTCGCGCTGCGGTCGCCGCCGCCGTCATGCATCAGGATTACCGACCCACGGAAGTCGGGCCGGTCCTTCATCGCTTCGATTTGCTGGAGCACCCGGTCCACGATCTGCTGCGGGGTCTTGTGCGTCCGCTCGTCCCAGTCGTCCGTATCGATTTTGTCGCCGATGACCGTATAGCCGGCTTGCTGGACCAGCCAGGCCGGCTGCGCCTGGTCGTTCGTGTCCGGCTCCTGGTCGATCGAGTAGGGCGGCCTGAAATAAAGCGGCTGTATTCCGAGCTCTGCCCCGAAGAGCCGCTCGGTCAGGTTCAGCTCCAGCTTGAGCTGCCGGTCGGAGATTTCGGCGATATTCGGGTGCGTAAAGGTGTGGTTGCCGATCTCGTGGCCCTCACGCAAGTAGCGGCGCAAGAGCCCTACGTGATCCTGCGCCGCCTCGCCGATAACCATGAACGCGGCATGGACGTCGTACTTCTTCAGCACGTCGAGGATCTTCGGCGTCCATTTCGGGTCGGGTCCGTCGTCGAAGGTCAGCGCCAGCTTCTTGGGGTCGTAGCCGTAGTAGTGCAGGTTGAAGGGCTGCGGCAGCGCGGTCATGCGCTCGTCGGTAACCGTGAACCGGCTCGCATCCAGGTCGATGTCGCGCCTGCCCGTCACCGGCGTCCCGGTCACGCGAAGGATATCGCCCTGCCCGGTGACGGCGACCCCCTTGCCCGGCGGCACCGTCCGGAGCAGGTCCGGCGCATTCGCCGCGGAAGGGTGGTCCCACACCGACCACAGCGAGCCGTCCTCCGAGCCCAGCTTCCAGAGCGCGAAGGTCCGCAGCCCGAGCTGCCGGGCGGCCCGCATCTCGTTCAGAGCGGACACCGAGTCCAGGAACCAGACCTGGTGCCGCACGTGCGCGTCGTCGTCGTCGTAGGCGAAGTGCGGGTTGAGCTCGTCGCCGTTGAAGCTGACCGGAGCCTCCGCATCGCGCGCCAGGTCCCAGGCGTCCTGCACGGAGACCGAGTCCGCGCCCTCGACCTTGCTCGACCGGACGCGGCCCTTGCCGTCGAGCGGCTGCTGCCAGTCGTAGCCGTAGTTGCCGATCGCGACAATCAGCTTGGATTTGGGGATGTACTTGACCGCGCGAGCCAGATTCGCCTCGAACCAGTCCTGCGCCGCGACCGGACCGGGCTCGGAGGTGTCCTCGTGCTGGTCGTAGTTCATCAGGATTGCGCCGTCGGTGGACGCGGCCATGGAGCGAAGGAGCGACGGGTCCGCCTCCGCCGGCACATTCACGTACAGCCGAAGGCCCTTGGGCGCGAAGTCCCGGTGCAGCTCCTCGAGCCACTGCCCGTACAGCTTGAGCGCCGGAGCGGGAATCTCCTCCAGATCCATGCAGATGCCGCGGTACTTCGGGTTGGCCGCGAGCAGCTTGTCCAGCTGAACATGCAGCCGCTCGCGCGCCACCGGGCTTCGCAGCAAGGCCGCGACCGCGTCGCCGTCCCACTTGTTGGCGACGGTGTCGTAGTCGTTCAGCATCGGGAAGACTTCCGTGTCTTCCTTCGCGTCGGCGATCGCGCGGGCCACATCGTTGTCCGGGTCGATGCCGTGCACCACTCCCTTGCCGTCGACCACATCGTAGAAGTGCGCGGGGTAGAGGGCGGTGACGGCCTGGAGCTTGCCGTCCGGCGAGATGACGTGCAGCCAGTCGGGAAACAGCAGATCGATCTGGTGGATGTGCGCGCGCAAGGAGGCATAGCCCTCCCCATCGCTCACCGAGCTTCCCTGAAGAAACGCCGCGCGGATGCCCTCGTCCTGGTTGAGCGTCACGTCAGACGGTTTGCGGTGCGTCTTGCGCCGCGCCGGCCGAAGGCCCTTGAGCTTCGCCGCCGCAGCCGGCACGTACGCGTGAAAGTTGCGGTGACTGTCCGGAAATGGCAGCCCCGGCAAAGAAATGCGCTTGAGCACGCCGACCGAAAAGAGCACCAGAACGATCGTCGACACGACGGCAACTACGTCAAGAAAGCGCCTGAGGCGCTTCCAGCGTTTGCGTTGCGGGTCGTAGAAGACGGCTTTCATGCGTGTGCCTAGCTTACCTTTCCCGTCCCGCCTCCGGCCATGGGAGGTACGTTTGTTCGACGGCACCGGTATCATTTCGGGAAATGCCCACGCTCCCGGCCCGTTTTGGGCATTTCCGTCGTTTTTCTATCCCGCTGGTGTTGGGGCTGCTCCTGCGCCTATGGTTCGTCTACCGCGACCCTGGGCTTTCCGGCGACCCGCTGCTCTATGGTTCGATCGCGCGGAACCTACTCGAGCATGGGGTCTATGGCTTTCTGCCGGGCGCGCCCACGCTCATTCGCCTGCCCGGCTACCCACTCTTTCTTGCCGCCTGCTTCCGCGTCTTCGGCATCGAGCGGTACTATCCTGTCCTCTTCCTTCAAGTCGCGCTTGACCTGCTCGACTGCGTGCTGCTTTCGCGGCTCGCCTTCCGGCTCGCGCGGCCGGATTCAAAGGCCCGCGCAGCCCGGGCCACGCTGTGGCTGGCCGCAGTGTGCCCGTTTACCGCTGCCTACACCGCGACGCCGCTCACCGAAACACTGGAGCTGCTGTCCATCACCGCGTCCCTGCTCCTTTTCGCGCGCGCGCTGGGCGTCGGCCAGCCTGATTCCCCGACGATCGATATTCGCGACCTCGCCGGCGCAACCTTGGCTTGGATCTATGCCGCGCTGCTTCGGCCCGACGGCGCGCTGCTCGGCGTCACGTTGGTGGGCGCGCTGGCTCTGCGCGGCCGGCGCGGGCTTACCCTGGCCGGGGCCGCCGCGCTCGCTTCCCTGCTCGCCTTCGCGCCCTGGACTCTGCGCAATTGGCACACCTTCCGCGTCTTCCAGCCGCTCGCGCCGCGC
>CAXTTW010000193.1:0-5603 GCA_964247255.1 uncultured Acidobacteriaceae bacterium | reverse complement strand
CTGCCGCACTGCTTCGAGCGCCTTTTCGTCCAGACCCAGGCCCAGGTGCCGGACCACACGGATGCGCTGCGGCTGGCCCTGCGCGTCCACGATGATCGAGAGCACGACCACGCCTTGGTACTTTTGCCGCCGCGCCTCGTCCGAGAACTCCGGGTCGACCGAATAGATCAGCTTCGGCGAGGAAACGCCGCCGCCCGGGTGATACACGCCGCCGCCGGTGCCGCCTCCCTCGCCCGGGCCCAAGCCGTTGCCGGAACCGATGCCAAGCCCGCCGCCGTGCCCCGTTCCGATCCCCGACCCGCCGCCGTTGCCGGCCGAAAGCGTCGCATTCGGGGCCTGCGGGATGCCGACATTGGGCAGATTTGTGTCTGGCATCTTCATGTCCGGCATCTTGATCGCCGCCGGTACCGCCAGCTTTGGATGGTCCACCTGCAGGATCTGCGGCGGCGTCACCGGGTCCTTCTTGAACTCAGGCAGCTTGCCCTTGGTCGGCGGCACGATTTCGTGGTTGCCGCCGCCTCCGCCGCCCCCGGCCACTTTCGGCGCGGGCGCTTTCGGCAAGTAGGCGGAGATGTCGAGCGGCACGATCGCGGCCTGCTTGACCAGAACCGGCTGCTTCTTGGGCCACAGAAAGATCAGAAGCGTCAGCGCCACATAGAACAGAATCGCCGCCGCGCTCGACCAGGGCGAGCGCTTCTCGGCAAACGGATCCACCACCGCCACCGGCTGCGAGGTGAGCTCGAGAGGCGGCAGCTTCTTCGGGCTGAAGGTGTCGCGGAGGTTGCCGACCAGCGACTCCCAGATACTGCCCTCGGTGCCGACTGGCATCAGTTCGGTGTGGTCGAGCGGCCGCCTGGCGGTCTCCTGGGCTTCTTCCGGGGGGGTCAAAAGCTCGTTGCTCATCGTATGCGTATCCGTATGGGTGGGATGCCGGGCCGCGTCGCTGCTCCAATTATCGCGCGTTCGGGGCCGTTCCGTCGCGCGCCTGGACGGGCAGGGATCAGTAAGGAACCATAAGAGTAGACGCGCGGGACCGGGGAAAGTCGCGGGACTGAGACGCGGACGGTACAATCGAGGTGTGAACCGGAGGCCCTATCTTCGCCTCATGGAAGGACCGCGCCGCCCCTCGCATGGCTGAGAACCCCATTCCCGAGCTGAAAAAAACTCTCACCCTACCCGAAACCGCCTTCCCGATGAAGGCCAACCTGCCCCAGAACGAGCCCGCGCGGCTCCGCCAGTGGGCGGAAACGGGCCTGTACGGGCGCATCCGCGAGGCGCGCCGGGGAGCGGAGAAGTACGTGCTGCACGACGGGCCGCCTTACGCGAACGGCCCCATCCACCTGGGCCACGCGCTCAATAAGTGCCTGAAGGACTTTGTCGTCAAGTCAAAAACCATGGCCGGCTACGACGCCCCGTACGTCCCGGGATGGGATTGTCACGGGCTGCCGATCGAGATCAAGGTGGACGAGCAGCTGGGCCGGCGCAAGCTCGAGCTGCCGCCGGGTGAGTTTTTGGAGGCCTGCCGGGCCTACGCGCAGAAGTACGTCGATCTCCAGAGCGCGCAGTTCCAGCGGCTGGGGGTGTTCGGCCAGTGGGACAAGCCGTACCTGACGATGTCGCGCGAGTACGAAGCCGCCACGCTCGCGACCTTCTACAAGTTCTTTGAGCGCGGCTTCGTCTACCGGGGCCTCAAGCCGGTGTACTGGTGCATCCACGACCGCACCGCTCTGGCCGACGCGGAGATTGAGTACGAGATGCACACCTCACCGAGCGTGTACGTACGCTACCGGCTCTTGTCTGCGCTGCCCGGCCTTCCGCCGGAGAATGTTTGGGCCATCATCTGGACAACGACGCCCTGGACCCTGCCCGCCTCGCTTGCGATCGCCTTCAACGCGGAGCTTGAGTACGCGGCGGTGCGCACAGCCTCGGGCGACACGTACATCGTCGCCGCCGCGCTGGTCGAAAGCGTGCGCGAAGCCTGCGCGCTGGGTGAGCTGGTGGAGGTCGCCCGCTTCCCCGGTTCGGTTCTCGACCGCGCGACCTTCCGGCACCCGTTCCTCGACAGGCAAATCCTGGGCGTGCTGGCCGATTACGTAACCGTCGACCAGGGTACCGGCGCGGTCCACACCGCCCCGGCCCACGGCGCGGACGACTTTCAAACCGGCATCCGCTACGGGCTTTCCGCTGAGTGTCACGTGGACAACGCCGGCCGGCTCCGCGATGGTGTCGAGGCATGGGAAGGCAAAACCGTTTTCCAGGCCAACCCGCTGATCATCGAGCACTCGCGGGAGCGCGGCGCGCTGCTGGGCCAGGCCGACCTCTACCACTCCTACCCGCACTGCTGGCGCTGCCACAAGCCGGTGATCTTTCGCGCGACCGAACAATGGTTCATCGGCATGGAAACAGACATGCCGTATGCGAACTCAGGCGGCGAGGACGAGGAAGGCGACCGAACGTTCCGCGAGCGGGCGCTCGACCAGATCCACCGGCATATCACGTGGGACCCGAAGTGGGGCGAGGAGCGCATCGCGAACATGATCGCGACCCGTCCGGACTGGTGCATCTCGCGTCAAAGGGTTTGGGGCGTGCCCATCGCGGTCTTCCTTTGCGGGGCCTGCCATGAGCCGCTGCGGGACCGGGCGGTGAACGCGCAAGTCGTCGCGCTGGTGCGCGAAGGCGGCGCGGCAGCGTGGCACTCGGCTGAAAACCTGCTCGGCGACAAACCTTGCCCGCGCTGCGGCGCGACAGGCCGCTGGGAGAAGGAGCAGGACATTCTCGACGTCTGGTTCGACTCCGGCTCGAGCTGGCGGGCGGTTCTGGACGGGACGCCAGCGGACCTGTATTTCGAAGGCGGCGACCAGTACCGGGGCTGGTTCCACACCTCCCTGCTCACCTCGGTGGGGGCGGGCGACGGCGCAAGCCCCTACCGAAAGGTCGCCACCAGCGGCTGGACCCTCGACGAACAGGGCCGGGCCATGTCGAAGTCGCTCGGCAATGGCGTGGACCCGGTCGATGTGGCCGATCGCATGGGCGCGGAGATCGTCCGGCTCTGGGTCGCGTCCGTCGACTTCCGCGAGGACGTGGCGGCGAGCGAGAACCTGATGGGGCGCGTGGCGGACAACTACCGCAAGCTGCGGAACACGTTCCGGTTCCTGCTCGGCAACCTGAACGGCTTCGTTCCCGCTTCGCACGCGGTGGCGGACGAAGACCTGCTTCCGCTCGACCGGTACATGCTCGCCCGTACCCGGGAGCTGGTCGAGAAAGTCACAGCCTGGTACTCCGCGATGGAGTTCCACCGGGTCTACCACGCGGTGAACGAGTTCTGCATCGTGGACCTGAGCGCCTTGTATCTGGACGTGCTGAAAGACCGCATGTACACCCTCGCGCCTTCGAGCGTGGAGCGGCGCTCGGCGCAGACCGCTCTCTGGCGCATCGCCGAGGCTCTGGTCCGGCTGGTCGCGCCCGTCCTCAGCTTCACTGCGGAAGAGGTCTGGGGTTATCTGCCCGAGGTCGCGGGACGCGAGGCGAGCGTGCATCTAGCGCTGCTGCCTCGGCCGTCGGAGTTCGCCCTCGAGGAAAGCCCGGAGGCGTGGGCTGCCGTTTTCGCGCTGCGCGAGAACGTCCTGCGCAGCCTGGAAGAAGCGCGTAAGGCCAAGCAGATCGGCAAGGGCCTTGAAGCGCGGGTGCGGATCACCCTGCCGGAGGCGACGCTGGCCTCGCTCAACGGCCATCGTGCCTCGCTCAAGGAGCTGTTCAACGTGTCGGAGGTTCAGGTCGAGGCAGGTCCGTGCATGTGCGTCGAAACCCTCCCCGCCGACGGGACAAAATGCGGCCGCTGCTGGAACTACCGCACCGACATCGCCCCTTACGGCCCGTGGCCCGAAGTTTGCGGGCGCTGCGCCGGGGCATTAGATGAAATGGGCTATTCCCGTGAAACAGGCGAGCCGCGCGAGCCGGTGACCGCCTAGATGGCCACCTTCCCCGCCCGCCACGCCTACAGCCGGAGCGCCCCGCCGCGCTTCAAGGACTGGCGGCCGGTCTTCTTCCTGATCGCGCTCGCGGTTATTGCCCTCGATCGCGTCACCAAGCTCTGGATCCAAAAGCACATCGCCGAAGGCCTCGGCATCGACGTCATCCCCGGCATCTTCCGCCTCACGCATGTGCTCAATGAGGGCGCGGCCTTCTCGCTCTTCAACGACGCTCCGGCGAACCCGACCCGCTGGGCCCTGACCGCGTTTTCACTCGTCGCTGCGCTCTTCGTGACGGTCCTGCTGGTCCGCACGGGCCGCCGTTACTCTTCGACCGCCCTGGGCTTCGCTTTGGTCCTGGGCGGCGCGCTCGGCAACGCCTGGGACCGCATTCAGTACAAAATGGTTACCGATTTTCTGGAGGTCACCATCGTCCGCTATCACTGGCCCGATTTCAACGTGGCCGACTCGGCCATCGTGGTCGGCGGGGTGCTGTTGTTCATCGGCGCTCTCGTCACGCCGCAGCGCAAATCGGCTTAGGCTGTCGCCTGCTCCCGCCTAGCGGCGGTTTTAAGCTGTTCGTTTTCCTGCTTGAGTGCCTGGTTCTCGATTGCCAGCAGCACCTCCCGCCGGCTCCGCTCGATGCGGTCCATCAGATCCGCGCGTACGTTTTGAATTTCGGCGCGCTGGAGGGAGAAGTTCTGCTCAGACCGCGCTTCCGCGGCTCGGATCTCGTCTCGAAGAAGCGCGAAGTTTTTGTCCGACCGCGCTTCGGCCGCTTTGAAACTCTGATCCGACCGCGCTTCAACCGCTTTAAAACTCTGCTCCGACCGCGCCTCGGCTGCTTTAAAACTCTGCTCCGATCGCGCTTCCGCCGCTTTTGCCTCCTCGCGCATCACGGACAGAATCGCTTTGATCGAGCTGATCTCCGGAGCGACCAGATCTTGGAAGAGTTTGCGGATTCCGCCTACGTCTTGTTTGTCGATGTGCATCCCCTTCCCTCCCGGCTCCTCTTTCCTCACCTCCTTTATAGCAGCCCTCACTTTGCTCGGACGGGCCGCGGCAAAAGAACGAGGGAGTGCGCGCTCCACGAGGAGAGATACGCCGCCGGGCAGCCCATAGCGGATAATGGAGGTTCGCCCTGCGCCCCCGAAACGCGGCCGGGCCGGAGCCCGCTGCCTTGACACACCCGACCCCCGAGACCGACCAGATCACCCTCCGCGGCGTGCGGGTGCACAACCTCAAGAACATCAGCTGCGTCATCCCGCACGGCAAGCTCACCGTAGTCACCGGCGTCTCCGGATCCGGCAAAAGCTCGCTCGCCTTCGACACCGTCTATGCCGAGGGCCAGCGCCGCTACGTCGAGTCCCTCTCCGCCTACGCCCGGCAGTTTCTGGACCGAATCGCGCAGCCAGATGCGGACCTGATCGACGGACTGGCCCCGGCCATCGCCATCAAGCAAAAAAACACCACGCGCAACCCGCGGTCCACCGTCGCCACCGCGACCGAAATCTACGACTACATGCGCCTGCTTTACGCCCGCTGCGGCGTGGCGCACTGCATTGTCTGTGACGGTATCGTCAAACGCGACTCGGTCGACGAAATCGCCGCGGCGGTGCTCGCGCGGCCCGAGGG
>CAXTTW010000192.1:0-5611 GCA_964247255.1 uncultured Acidobacteriaceae bacterium | reverse complement strand
ACCCCGCGCTCGCCGACAAGCTAGCGCTGGTCATGCGCGCCGACCGGGCCGCCCGCGCCTACGACCCCCGCATCACCGAGGTCCGCGCCTCCTACGCGGACGAGCTGCGCCACATCCTTATCGCCGCCTCCGACGGCACCTATGCGAGCGACACCCAGCCGCTGGTGCGCCTGAACGTATCCGTCCTCGCCAAGGACGGTGCCGAAAGCACGCGGGGCGGCTCCGGCGGTGGCGGCCGCGTCGAGCTCACCTACTTCGACGAGGTAAAAACCCCCGAGTACTACGCCCGTGAGGCAGCCCGGCAGGCCATCCTGCAGCTGAGCGCGGTACCTGCGCCGGCCGGCGACATGGAAGTCGTGCTCGGCCCCGGCTGGCCCGGCGTCCTGCTCCACGAGGCCGTCGGCCACGGTCTCGAAGCCGACTTCAACCGCAAGGGCACCTCCGCGTTCTCCGGCCTTGTCGGCCAAAGGGTCGCAAGCGAGGGGGTCACGGTCGTCGACAACGGCACCATCCCCAACCGCCGCGGCTCCATCCACGTCGACGACGAAGGCCAAGGCTCGCGCGAGAATGTCCTCATCGAGAAAGGCATCCTGCGCGGCTACATGAACGACAAGCTCAGCGCCAGGCTGCTCGGCGTGGACCATACCGGCAACGGCCGCCGCGAAAGCTACCAGCAGATGCCCATGCCCCGCATGACCAACACCTACATGCTCGCGGGCGAGGACGCGCCCGAGGACATCCTGCGCTCCGTCCGCCGCGGCCTCTACGCGGTCAACTTCGGCGGCGGCTCGGTCGACATCACCTCCGGCAAATTCGTCTTTTCCGCCTCCGAGGCCTACCTGATCGAGGACGGCAAGATCACCGCCCCCGTCCGCGACGCCACCCTGATCGGCAACGGGCCCGAAGCATTGAAATACGTCTCCATGGTCGGCCATGACCTGGCGCTGGACGAAGGCGTCGGCAACTGCGGAAAACAGGGCCAGTGGGTTCCGGTCGGCGTCGGCATGCCCACGGTCAAGCTGGACCGGATGACCGTCGGCGGCACCCGGGGCTGAGGTCAGTAAACATCGGACCTGCGGCACCGTGTCACCTGAGGGTAGGCCTCACCAGAAGTGGTGAACTTTCTTGATTGTTTGAAGAGCAAGTGTATACATGACTGACCTCTTCTGATACTCTCGCGGAAATGCCGGAGTCATTATTCGCCGATAGTCGCGCCCGCATTGAACGCGCAATAGTTCATGCAAAGTCCATTACCCAAGAGTGGACAAGCCTGATAGACCCGAATCAACGGGCAGACACACGCATAGAAAAGCGTTCTGATACTCGATATGTAGCTGTATCTATTCTCAAAGTGGCTCCAGCAAACGATATCGCTATCTTGATCGGTGAGTTTTTTTACCAATTGCGGGCAGCTTTGGATGCAGCCATGTACAAATCTCTCGTGCTGCAAGATGGAAAGGATCCTCCGGATGGAGCGAATCGCGTGGAATTTCCTATCTATGATGACGAAAAACAATTCGATAAGTGTCTCGCAATGAAGAGTTCGCTTCCTCAGCAATTTAAAGATTTGCTTCGTTCGATTCAGCCTTTCGCGGGAGAGACGACCTCTGAATGGGGACTGAAAGAGTTGGGGCGCAGGCTTGAGGTCTTGCATGACTGCGCTCGTAAAGATAGGCATAGGCGCTTGCATGTAGTTATGGCAAGCATAACGAAGCTTAGGGCCGCCTTCGAATGCAGTCCTAACGTCGCGATTTCAGCTGTGAAGCCTCTGCCGATTGATTTCCTACGTGGGGAAAGCGAGTTCCTCGGCTTCGAAGCCGCTTTCTCCAGCGAGGACCCCACTACATTTATCCGGCTGCGTACTGGCGTCACGATCGAACTATGTATATCGGAAATTCCAGGTTATGCCGGGAATGAACTCTTGAGCGAGTTGGAACAAATCATGCTCGCAACTCAGCACGTTGTTGACGTATTCGAAAATTGGCATCGGACGTGAGACATTGAAAGGCACTGTTACCTTTCCACCGCGTGGTATCGTGCGGCTAAATGAGGGAGCGTACCCGAAAGACGAATCTGAGCAAAGCTACGAAAGCCGTACGTCCTGACTCGAAACACTCTGCCGTAAGAGCCGCCGCGTTCGTCCGTTCCGCATCGGCGACAATGGATGTGGAGCCCTATTCAGTGAGCATCGAGACCCAACCGCTACAGGAACACGTCCCTGCCTACGCCGCCCCGCTCGCCGAGCAGGCCGAGGCCATCGTCCAGCAAGCTTTGCACGCAGGCGCGAGTGACGCCGACGTCGTGATTCGCGAGGGCGACGAGTTCGACGCCACGGTCCGTATGGGCGAGCTCGAGTCGCTCAAGGACTCCGGCTCGCGCGGGGTCGGGCTGCGCGTCTTTCTCGCCGGTTCTGAGGGAGCCCGCGTCGGTTCGACCTCCTCCAGTGATTTCACCGCAGCCGGCCTCGCCCACCTTGTCGACGGCGCGCTCGCGCTCGCCCGCATCAGCTCGCCCGACCCGCACCAAGGGCTGCCGGAGACCGGCGCCTATGGCAGATACGAGGCAGACCTCGCGCTCTCTCACGACGACGTGTACTCCCGCCGACACCCCCGCCCTCCAAGGGCTGAACAGTCACACTCTAGCGAAATCCCTGCATTGCTTGCCTTTCTATTTCGGCGGCCAGGCACCCACCTGCCGCAGCATGCCGAACCAGTCTTCCAGGTGCCAGGTGTGCGTTATGCGCCCATCACGGAGCGCATGAAACTCGTGCAGCACGACCGAAACTTTCTTCCCCGTCGGCTCCACGCCAAGGAACGCGCCCGCGTGGGTCGCCACGATCTCCGCCCGCACCCCGCAGCGCCCGCCGATGCCGAACAATTCGTGCACTGCGATGTGCAGATCCGGAAAGGCTTGAAAGAAGTGCTGCATCTCTCCCTTCAAACCCTCCGGTCCTGGTCCCTGCCCGGGCGCGAGCGGAATATCCTGCCAAGCCGGGCTCAACACCTCGTCCAGCAGTTCGGGTTTCTTCTCTGAAAATGCGCGGTACAGCGTGCGAACCGCGTGCTCTTCTACCTCACTCAGCGGCTCCCGGATCATTGCTGCTTCCATAGAAAACTCCTTGTCCTCCCTCTTTAGGACCGAGGGACGGTACTCCCGAGCCTGCTCTTTACAGAAGCTTTCGTCCAATGCATAGTGCGGATAGCACCTATGCAGACCGCGCAACTCCGGCAAGCCGACCTCAACCTTCTCGTTGTTTTCACCGTGCTCGCGGAAGAACGCAATGTGTCCCGCGCGGCAGCCCGGCTTCGCCTCAGCCAGCCCGCGGTGAGCCGCGCCCTCCAGCGCACCCGCGAGATGTTCCGCGACGACCTGCTGGTACGCGCGTCCGCCGGCTTCGAGCCCACACCCCTCGGCCGCCGTTTGCTGCGCGAACTGGAGGTCATGCTGCCCAGGCTTGACCGCCTCCTCAGTGGCGCAAGCTTTGACGCCGCTCTCGAACAGGTCACCTTTCGCCTCGCCTCGACGGATTATGCGACGCACGTCATCTGTCCTCTGCTTTGCCGCGGCTTCATGCCGGAATCGAGCAAGATCAGCTGGGAGTTTACTCCCTGGACCGACAGTGTCTTTGAAGCGCTGGAGCGCGGGCAAACAGACCTGCTGCTCAACGCGGACGATGCCCACGCACCCCCGCATCTCGTCCGCGAAACCCTCTTCGAGGAAGAGCTTGTCTGCGTTGTCGCCAGGGCACATTCCTTCGGAAGGCGGCTCACCCTGGCCAGGTACCTCGAAGCCCGCCATATCGGGGTCTCGACGCACGGCGGCGTTCAGAGCCTTCCTGAACGGAATCTCGCGTTGGCCGGCGCGCGGCGCCGGTTCGCCCTGCGGGTGCCTTACTTCTCCGCCGCAATCCACGCCGTAGCCGGGACTCCCTTCATCGCCACTGTCCCCAGACGTATCGCCCTCAACCAGGCCAAGCGTCCGGGGCTGGCGATCCTGAAAGCACCCCGCGAGCTTGCGCGATTTCACTACCAGATGGTTTGGCACCCTCGCATGAATACCGACGCCGCCCATGTTTGGCTGCGCTCCGTGCTGCGCAAGATCGGCGAGCGGCTTCGCTCCGAGTCCGAACCATCCGGGAAGTGAGCGTGCGGCACATACTTCGTATCCACACTATGCATTGGACGTTTCCCCTGGTAGCGCCGCATCCTGTCTCAGTCTCCCGCAACGGATTGGAGAAAGGACCGGCGCAAATGAATCAGCAAACGATCGTAATCACCGGAGCCGCTTCCGGCTTTGGAGCGCTGACCGCTAAGACCCTGAGCCGGCGCGGCCATACCGTGTATGCCGGCATCCTCGACCCGGATGGTCGCAACGCCGAAGCCGTCACAGAGCTCCGGCAGTTCGCCGCCGCACATGAGACTCGCCTGGACCCGGTCGAGATGGACGTCACCTCGCAGCGTTCGGTCGATGCAGCCTTCGCCCGGATCCAGGCTGAAGCAAGCCGCATCGATGTTCTCATCCACAATGCCGGCCACATGACCTTCGGTCCGGCGGAGGCATTCACGCCGGAACAGCTTGCCGCCGTTTACGACGTGAATGCGATCGGCACCCAACGGGTTAACCGCGCTGCTTTGCCGCGCCTTCGCCGGGCAGGCCAGGGTTTGGTGCTGTGGGTGGGCAGCACCAGCACTCGCGGCGGAGGGCCGCCTTACCTGGGGCCGTATTTCGCCGCGAAAGCCGCCATGGACGCGCTCGCCGTGTGCTACGCCGGAGAGCTTGCCCGTTGGGGCGTCGAAACCACCATTCTTGTTCCCGGCGTCTTTACCGGTGGAACAAATCACTTCGCCCATGCGGACGCTCCCGCCGACAAGGAACGCGCCGCAGAGTACGAGGATGGGGCCTGCAAAGGACTCGGCGAGCAAATCCTGAAAGGCGTAGCGGCTTCGGTGCCTGCGAGTGCCGGGATCTCCCTCATCGCTGACGCCATGGTGCGCATCGTGGAGGCGCCTCCGGGCAGCCGGCCTTTTCGGGTCCACGTCGACCCCGCCCAGGACGGTGCCGCAGTGGTGAACGGGGTTGCCGACCGCGTCCGCGCCGAGTTCCTCCGCAATGCGGGTCTCGCGGATCTGCTCCCTCCCAATGCGGGCCTCTAGTGCATTCCGCGGCACGGATACAGTAAGAGAAGGATGAACAACGCTCCAATCGCGACACCCGCGCACACCCCAGCCTACGCCGCCCCGCTCGCCCAGCAGGCCGAGGCCATTGTCCAGCAAGCTTTACAAGCCGGCGCGTCCGACGCCGATGTCGTGATCCGCGAGGGCGACGAGTTCGACGCCACCGTCCGCATGGGCGAGCTCGAGTCGCTCAAGGACTCCGGCTCGCGCGGGGTCGGCCTGCGCGTCTTCCTCGCTGGCGCGGACGGCGCGCGTGGGGTCCAGCACGTCTTCGGATTTCACCCCGGCGGGGCTGGCCCACCTGGTTGACGGCGCGCTCGCTTTGGCGCGCATCAGCTCGCCCGACCCGCACCAAGGGCTGCCGGAGACCGGCACCTATGGTAGATACGAGGCAGACCTCGCGCTCTCTCACGACGACGTGTACTCCCGCCGACACC
>CAXTTW010000191.1:0-5653 GCA_964247255.1 uncultured Acidobacteriaceae bacterium | reverse complement strand
CGATTGGCTCGACCTGGCCGTCGCCACCCATGCGGACCCGAGCGCCGAGGTGACTGGGGCCGTGCTGGCCGACCTGCGCTCCATCGAAGCGCGTCTGCTGACCGACGGAGCCGGACGCGCGGCGTTCGCGGCCTGGGTGCGCGCCGCCTACAAGCCGGAGCTCGACAAGCTCGGCGCGCCCCGGCCCGGCGAGCAGCCCGATATCACCCAGCGCCGCGCGGACCTTTTCGCCCTCGTGGGTGAGATCGGCAAGGATCCCGCGACGATCGCGAGCGCGAGGGAGCTGGCCGCGAAGTCCTTCGCCGACCCGAACGCCGTGGACCCCACGCTGACGACCGCGGTGCTCGCGGTTGCGGCGCGCAACGGGGATGCGGCGCTGTTTGAGCGTTTCCAGAAGCAGTTCGAGACCGACCCTGACCCGGAACGGTCCGAGCGCGCGCTGCAACTGTTGGCGACCTTCGAGCAGCCCGCCCTCACCGAGCGCGCGATGGCCTACGCGGCGTCGAACAAGGTCAGAAACCAGGACGCGACCTTTGTCTTCGCGACCGCCCTGCGCGGCACAGCGACGCGCGACACGGCTTGGCGGTACATTCAGGGGAACTGGTCCGCTGTTTCCGCCCAGATGACCGGCGGCCTGAACAACGGCGCGATCGTCCGCTCCACCGGCGCGTTCTGCTCCGACGAGAAAGCCGCCGAGGTGAAGCAGTTCTTCACTGAGCATCCCGTGCCCGCTTCCTCGCGCGGACTCGAGGTCGCGCAGGCGCAAATCAAGGACTGTGCCCAGTTCCGCGCGGCGCAGGGCGCCAACCTCCAAGGCTGGCTCGGCGCGCACGCCGGGCAGCTCAGCCGGCTGCGGTAGGCGCGGGCGCACCGCGCTCCGCATGGCGATCCATGCTCGCCCGGTACACGCGGGCGCACGCACGCAGCAAGGCTTTGAGCGGCACCCGGCCGGCCTCGGCTAACAGCAGCTCGCCCTCGCGCTTGGCTTGCGGGCGAAAATACCATCGGGCGGCCAGCGCCTGGTGGTCCGCGAGCAGGGCCTTGTCCGCCGGCTTTCGGGCTTGCTCAAGGCCCGCCAGGGCTTCCGTAAGCCGGTCCTCCGGGGTCGGTTCCTGCCCGGCCTCGCCGTCCAGCGCCAACGGCCTGTGCGCGGCAGGGTGCGCGAAGAGCGAGGTCGAGCCGGAGCTCTCGTTCGGTAGCTGGATCGCCAGCATGGAGAAACGCGCGGGCCCGGCGAGCACGCCTTCCCGCAGCAGGTACAACTCTACCTCGTCCGGCTCGGGGCTTGCCTGCACGATAAGGCCATGCTGCGCGGCTAGGGCCACGGCCGGCTCCGGGGCGGCCTTCGCGACGGTCTGCACCTTTTGCCAGCGCCCATGCGCGGCAGCCGCCGCTTCGAAGTCGAGCCGCCCGCTGGCTTCCTCGCGCTCCCCGGCGATCGCGTCCAGCAGGCTTTGCCCGCGTGTGCGCAGAAACGCATGCACCGCCGCCGCCTCCGCCCCGTAGCGCTCGTCGGAGCAGCCGCCGAAGCAGGGGGCGAGGCACTTCTTCATTTCCGAGTACAGGCAGCCCGGGAACTCCGGATCCGGCTCTAGATCCTGAAAGCACCGGCGCAGGAGGTGGAGGTCCAACACCTCTTCGGCGTAGCGCTCGGCGGCGTGACGCGAAGGAAAGGGCCCAAACAGGTCCGCCATGGCGGAGGGCGCGAGTGTATTGGTGACCCACACGCGGGGGAAGCGGTTGCGCATGCCCATGCGCAGGAAAAAAGGAGCCCGCAGGCGCATCCGCCGGGAAGCCTCCGCGCCGAAGACCGCCGAGGCGGCCCGGTACAGAAGCACCTGCGCGCCGAACTCCGACGCGGTCTCCGTCCAGCCGATGCGCCGGACCAAACGGGCTAGCTGCAGACGGCGGCTTTGCGCCGGAGCGGGCAGCAGCAGCTTGCGCAAGCGCCGGCGCAGGTCCGCAGTGCGGTTCAGATAAGGCTCGCCCGAGGCGCCGCGCAGCGCGAACACCGCCGGGCCGGAGGGCACCTGAGCCAGGGCCGCCTCGGGTTCAGCCCGGTCGAACTCGATCTCATTGCGGAAGAGCATGACCCTCATTGAGCCTACGAGAAAATCTCCGGCCTTGTCGCCTCGGCCGCGGCGACCCGCCTGCCGGGTCAGTCCTCTTGGATGACGAGGCTGCGCAGCAGTTCCATAACCTCCTCACCGCCGCCCGAAGGGTTGACCAAGGCGTGGGTCAACCTTGCCGCGACTCCCGATGTGGCCGCCTCGGAAGGCAGCTGGACGTGCGCCATGGACCATTCCGGGAAGCTGCGCTCGCCAGCCGTTCCGCATTCCAGGACGGTCACCTCACCGTGGCGCGGATCTTGCTGGATGCGTTCAAAAACACGTTCAATCGACGTGCGCGGCCCTTCCAGTACCTGCGCGAAAAAGCCGGAATTGAACAGGAGAGCGCCTGTAATGCTTTGGCGGCTGTTGTTCGCGCGCGCGGTGCCGAGAATCTGAAGAATTTCCCCATCCCGCTCCGCGTGGTCGCCTGCTATGTAGTTCCTGCTGCAATAGACGATTTTGTAGAGTTCAGCGCTCATGCGGCTCCTTCTTTCAGCAGTTGAGGGTGGGTTGGAGTGAAGAGTTGTGGGACAAGGGCGGCGAGCTCGGCTGAAGGCACGGCCTTGCTGTAGAAGAAGCCCTGCACGGACTGGCAGCCTTCCGCTCGCACATGCGCCAGGTGTTCGGCCGTTTCGACACCCTCGGCCAAGGTCGAGATGCCGAGCGAGTGGCCGAGCGCCGAAATGGCGCGCACGATGGCGCGATTGCGGCTGTCTGTCTGCTGCAACGCGATAAGGGAGCGGTCGATCTTGATCTTGTCGAACGGGAAGTTCACGAGTTGGCTGAGCGACGCGACGCCGGTACCGAAGCTGTCCATCGCAACGCGAACGCCCAGAGCCCGCAGGTCCTTGAGCGTCGCGAGCACCGCCTGTCCGTCCCTCAGCAGGATGCTCTCGGTAACTTCTATTTCGAGCCTGCGCCCGGCAAGGCCGGCGGAAGTCAGCGCGCGGGCGACAGACTGAGCGAACTTGCCCAGCTCGAATTGCAAGGGGGAAACGTTGACGGCGACGGTGACGGAGTCCGGCCAGCGCGCTGCTTCGCGGCACGCCGTTTTCAGCACCCAGTCTCCTACCGGCACGGCCAGGCCGAGTTCTTCGGCAAGGGGCAGGAAATCAGCCGGAAGGAGAAGTCCCCGAACCGGATGCCGCCAGCGCAGCAGGCCCTCCAGCCCGATCACCGATCCAGTCTCGACATCAATTTGCGGCTGGTAATGCAGCTCAAACTGCCTCAGCAGCAGCGCCTTCCGCAAATCGAGTTCGAGTGTGCGCCTGCTTTGGGCCCGTTCGAGCATGGAGGATTCAAAGAAGTGGTACGTGCCGCGCCCCGCCGCCTTAGACTGGTAAAGGGCGAGATCGGCACTGGAAAGCAGTTCGGCGCGGGTCTGGCCGTTTTCGGGCGCCATCGCCAAACCTATGCTCGCGCCGACGTTGATGACGTGGCCGTCCACGAGGTAGGGCCGCTGGATCAGGTCGATGATCCTCGCGGCAAGCGCGGCCGAGGCTCCGCGTTCCGCGTAGCCGCCAAGCAGGACGGCGAATTCATCGCCGCCCAGCCGGGCAAGCGCGTCCCCGTCGCGCAGCGCCTGCCGGAGCCGTTCGCTGACCAGGCGGAGCAGCGCATCGCCGACCGCATGACCGAGCGTATCGTTCACTGCTTTGAAACGATCCAGGTCGATAAAGAGAAGGCACGCATTCTCCTCGTCGCCCGCGGTCAGTTTAGCCAGCGCCTCTTCGAGCTTTTGCTCGAAGAAAAGGCGGCTTCCGATGCCGGTCAGGTGGTCGCGCAGCGCGCTCAGGTGCTCGCGCTCCACGATGGAGTCATTTGCGGGTTCATTGCGGAAGGTAGCGAGCCAGCAGCCCTCACCGAGTTCGCTGATGCGAAGCCGCACTCTTGTATGCGCGTCCCTTGCAAGGGATGCCTCAAAGGGGGGCATTTGTGCCGGCGATTCGAAAGCTGTTTCTAACCAGTTCCGGAGTGCTTCGATGCCGACTGTTTCGGAGGTAAAAACAGCGCGGGCGACCGCCAAGAAGGCTGCGCCTACGAGCTCCAGAGTGTGGGGAATACCCAGAAGGGCCTGCAGGCTCGAGCTGGCATAGAGAATATGGCGCGAATCATTGAAGATGAGCGAACCTTCGAGGACAGCCCTCTTCGGGTCCGAAGGGCTCGAAGCCAGTGACGGATTTGCGTGCGACGACTTACGGCTGGTTTGTAGGAGTTCTTGCAGGGTCGGCCTCGCTTCTTGTCCTCCCGTCTATCGGCACTTTGCCCGGATTTGAACAGCCCTGGACCAAAGAAATTCTCCTTACCGAAGTAACTGAACGGATTCTGGGGATCTGCCGATAAGGAGGCTATACGCCAAGTGCATCAAGCGCCGGCGATCGTCAGCCCGTCGATGCGCAGCGTCGGGCAGGCGGTCGAGGAGCGAAACTCCAGGTCATTGCCAACTGAAACGATGTTGAGGAACATTTCCTTGAGATTGCCTGCAACAGTGATCTCCTGCACAGGGTAAGCGAGCTCGCCGTTCTCGATCCAGAGGCCGGAGGCCCCGCGCGAATAGTCGCCCGTGACCATGTTGATGCCGCGGCCAAGAAACTCGGTCAGGTACAGGCCTTGCGGAATGGCAGCAATGATTTCTTCGGGCGACTGATCCCCGGTGGGGAGATAAAGATTGTGGGTGCTGATGCCTGGATTGCCGGCCAGCCCGCGCGCGGCCGAGCCGGTGCTCGCCAGCCCCAGCTTGCGCCCGGCGTAGGTGTTGAGCAGGTACGAGCGAAGAATGCCGTTTTCGATGAGTACAGTGCGCCGGGTTGGCAGGCCTTCGCCGTCGAAGGGCGAGGAGCCGAACAGCCCCGGCATGGTTCCGTCGTTGATGACGGTGACGCTCTCAGCCGCGACCCGTTCACCCAGCTTTCCCACGAAAAAGCTGCCCCCGCGATAGATGGCGTCGCCGTTCGCGGCCTCGGCCATCGCGCCCAGAATGGAGCGGGCCACCTCCGGCGCGAAGACGACTGGGACGCGCTGGGTGGGCATGCGGCGGCCGTCGAGCCGGCGCAGGGTACGCCGGGCAGCTTCCGCTCCGACCGCCTCGGGCGACTCGAGCTTCGCGAGGGTGCGGGCGCTCGACGACCAGCCGTCGCGCTGCATTTCCCCGTTTTTGCCCGTGGCTATCGGTACGGCCGAAAGCCCGCAGTACGACGAGCGGGACGCGCCCGTGAAGCCGCGCGAATTGCTGAGTACGCGCAGGCTGGTGGCGGCGGAAAAGTCGCCCCCGTCGGAGTTGCGGATGCGCGGGTCGGCGGCGAGCGCGGCGGCTTCGACACGCCGGGCATACTCGATGCGCTCCGCGCCGGGCAGGGAGTAAACGTCCTCATGGTAGAGGGCGAGGCCGGCCGCATTGGAGCATGCGCCGTAAGCAGCGGGATCGGGCAATCCCTGGTGGGGATCGGGCGAGCTGATGCGGGCGAGCGCGAGCGCGCCTTCGACAAGGTGGGCGAGGCCGGCTGCGGTGAAATCACTGGAGGAGGTCGAGCCGACGCGCGCGC
>CAXTTW010000190.1:0-5684 GCA_964247255.1 uncultured Acidobacteriaceae bacterium | reverse complement strand
AAACAAGCGCGTGGCTGCAGGCAGGCACCGGCGCGGCAGCAGCAGGGCCGCGGCCGCGATCAGTCCCGCCTGCGCCAGAAACGACGCGTTCATCAGCGCGTGCGCCGCGCACAGGCTCGACGCGCCCAGGTCGCTGATGTAGTCGCGGCGCAGACTGTAGTGCCCGGCCCACCCCAGCCGTGCCAACTGCTCGCACACGAAGAACTGCAGGCAGCCGAGCCCGCACCATGCCGCCGCCCGCTCCCGGAGCGTACGGGTCAAATCCTGACCAGCTCCGTTTGTACCCGGCCCGTCACTACCGCGCCCTCCGCCGAGGTCAGCATATTCACCTCGCTGCGGATGCCGAACGCATCCAGGTACACCCCGGGCTCGACCGAAAAGCACGTCCCGGGAAGGATGCGGCGCTCATCGTGCGTTTCTAGGTCGTCCAGGTGCGCGCCCGCCCCGTGCAGCTCGGTCCCGATGTTATGCCCAGTGCGGTGGGTGAAGAACGGACCAAACCCCGCCGCCTCAATCACCGCGCGTGCTGCCCGATCCGGCTCCCAGCCGGCGATCGGCCGCCCCTCGGCGAACGCGTGTTTCACCGCCGCGATCGCCGCATCCCGCGCACCGCGCACCGCCGCGAACACCTCCTGCTCCCGTCGCGTCGGCGCGCGCCCCACCGTTCCGGTCCAGGTAACGTCGTACCAAACCGCTTCCGGCCGGTCCCGTTGCCGGCCCCAGATGTCCACCAGCAGGAAATCCCCATCGCGGATCGGCCGCGCCCGCTCTGGCGAGGGCTCGTAGTGCGAGTCCGCGCTGTTCTCGTTCACTGAAACATTAGGTCCGTGCTCGGTCACCAGCCCTTCACGCTCCATCGCCCCGGCGAGCCACTGCTGCACCGTCCACTCCGATACCGCGCGCCCCGCGTCCAGCTCGCCCCGCAGCCATCGCCAACCCTCCGGCAGCACGGCGTCGATCGCCCGCTGCGCCCCGTAGTGGCTCGCAATCTGCTTCTCCGACAACACCGCCTCAAACCGCGCCAGCAGGTCCGCCGAGCTTACGACCTCCTTGCCCCAGCCCCGCAACAGTTCCACCGTCCCCGCGTCCACCATCGAGACATACATGATCGCGTTGCGCGGCGAGTACTGCATCGCGATCCGCGTCTGCCCGGCCAGCATCGCTTGGAGCCCCGCTTCCAGCTCCTGCCACGACGAATAGGCCGCGCGCTCCCCCGGCAGTCCGTCCAACCGCCCCGCCTCGATCCGGTGCACCAGCTTGCGCGGCTCACCTTGCGCCGGGACCAGGTAATACCAGCGCCGGGTCACGTGCCCGTCGGCCAGACCCAAAATCCTGTACGCCAGCGGGTCCCGCCCATGGTGGTCATAGAACAGCCACGCGTCCACGCCCTGCTCCCGCAAGGCGGCCTGTACCGTTTCCAGCTCGAAAGATCGCATGCCGCGATTCTAGCTTTGCCCCCGCGCCCGGGCTGCTAAGCTCTGCGAGGAGGTTCCCCGCCGCGTGGCCTGGTACCGATTTACGCACCCCGACGACAAGGGGCTTGACACGCTCGCCGAGCGCTTCCATCTGCATCCCCTTCACATCGAGGACACCCGCGCGGCCGGCGAGCGCGTCAAGGTGGAGAGCACCCGCGAGTACACCTTCGCCCTGCTCAAAACCTTGAGGACCGCCAACGGCGAAACGGAGCAGCTCAAGCGCAAAATCGTCCTCTTCGCGAGCCACGAGCAGGACTGCCCGGACGAGGAAAAGTTCTTCATCGTCGTCGCCGACACCCGCAAGCCGGAGATCGCCGAAGCCCTGCGCCGCGCCGAAGCCTCGGAGGACGACGACCATCCCGTCCGCCTGCTCTACCTGGTCTTCGACTCCATCGTGGATTCCTACTTTCCCGTCATCGACGACCTCGACGAGCAGCTAGACGCCCTGGAGGACCGGGTCGTGACCCCAGGCCCCAACCTGCTCGCCGACATCTTCGCCGTCAAGGATCGCCTGGTGAACGCGCGCCGCCTGCTCGTTTCCACGCGCGACGCCGCCATGCACCTCCAGCGCGACTCCGGCATTCCGCTCAACAGCGAATACCAGCTCTACCTCCGCGACCTCTACGACCACATCACGCGCTTGCTCGACACAGTCGAAACCCAGCGCGACCTGCTCAACAACGCCCTCGACATCTACCTGTCCTCGCTCGCCAACCGGTCGAACGAGGTGATGAAGGTGCTCACCGTGCTTTCGACCATGGCCCTGCCCGCCCTGGTCGTCACCGGGGTCTACGGGATGAACATCGAGGGGCTGCCCTTCGCGCACTCCCACCACGCGGCCGAGTGGATCCTTTCCGGCACCATCTCTTTCACCGCCGGGCTGCTGATTCTCTTCCGGAGGCTGCGCTGGTACTGATGAACGCTCCGCTCGCCAACCCATTCTGGTCCGCCCTGACTACCCGCCAGGCCGCGCTCGCGCTGGCCCATGGCGGCGCACGGCGCTTCGCCGCCGGTGTCATCCCGTTCGCCGCAGTCGAATCGCCCGATGCCGGCGTGGACCTTGCGCCTCTCCTCGATCCGGGCGAGCAGGTGTACGTGATCGCGGAACGCGCCCTCACCGGCGTTCGCGAAATCGAGGCAGGCGAGGGCGTACAGATGATCCTGCCCGGCGCGCTCACTCCGGAGGCAATCCCAGTAGACCGGCTCGGCCCCGAGGATGTCCCGGCCATGCTCGCACTCAAGGCCGCGGCTTTCCCCGGCTACTTCGGCCCGCGCGCCCCGTCGCTGGGCACGTTCTTCGGCATCCGCTGCGAGGGCGCGCTCCTCGCCATGTGCGGCGAGCGGCTCGCGCTGCCCGGCCTGCGCGAGATCAGCGCCCTCTGCACCCTCCCCGGCCACACCGGCAAAGGCTACGCGGAAGCGCTACTTCGCCGCGTCGTCCGTGAGCAGGCCTCGCGCGGCGAGCAGTCGTTTCTTCACGCCGACGCGCGCAATACGCGAGCCATCGCGCTGTACGAGCGGCTGGGTTTCGTGCACACCCGCAGCCTGGTTCTCCGTTTGGTGGAGCGGGCTCTGTGAGGCAGTCTCATATCTACGCGAGTTCGGGAGATGCTTCGTAGGAGGCCCGCCCTAAAGCAGTCTCACGCGGTTCGCTGACGCCGCAGAACTCTCCATGAGACCGCTTTCAGTCCCCCATCGGTTATCTTGATAACGACCACAGTCTGGCATCGAGTGATTCAGGAGGGCTGAATGCGGCCATTTGCGAGTGCGTTTCTGGACGGGTTTTCGGGAGCCGGTCTCTATTGCGACCGCTGCGTCAGCCGGGCGCAGCGACCCAAGTCTTTGCGGATCCTGTCGAGGCAAAGCAGGACAATGCCGAATTTGGGCAGATGTTCCCGGCAAGCCACCCACTTCCAGCCAACAACTGACTGAAGCTGTATCCGTTGGCAGGTAGGGTGCTTGTTCCACCAAGTCGTGAGCTCGCAGCCCTTCCGCCTCAGATCGCAGAGAAGGTGATTGAAGTTACGGATGGGCATGCTCGGCGTGTTCATCGCTACGCCATGGCCGGCTTGCTCTTCGGGTCATCTTCTTCCTCGCGTGTATGGCTGCATTCGTTGCACTCTGCGCTTTCGGTCATCCGGTGGAAGCGACCGCAGCCATTGGAGTGGGGGTTCTCGGCATTGTTGGGCAGTTCATAGAAGCACGTCATAAAGAAAAAGGCCGCGATCGCTCGCGGCCTTTTCCGTTCCTGGCAAACCTTATGCGTTCGCGCCGACCGCGACCGGCGGCTTCACGGACGTAAGCTCCGCCGCCATGCGTTCCACAGTGAACCCTTCGATCGAGTCGCCCTTCTGCAGGTCCGAGAAGCCGGAAACGCCGATGCCGCACTCCATCCCGTTGGTGACCTCGCGAGCATCGTCCTTGAAGCGCTTGAGCGAGGCGAGCCGGCCCTTGTAGACCTGCTCCCCTCCACGCATGACGCGCACCTCGGAGTCACGCTTGAGCGAGCCGTCCGTGACCCGGCAGCCGGCGATCGTGCCGATCTTCGGGATGCGGAATACCTCCAGCACCTCGGCCCGTCCAAGATAGTTCTCCTTGAACACGGGGTCGAGCAAGCCCAGCATCGCCTTGCGGATCTCGTCCTGCAGCTCGTAGATGATCGAGTGCAGACGAATCTCCACGCCCTCCTGGTTGGCCAACTCCTGTGCCTTGCGTTCCGGCCGCACGCTGAAGCCGATGACGATCGCGTTCGAGGCCGAGGCCAGGAGCACATCGCTCTCGGTGATCGCTCCGACGCCGGAGTGAATGACTTTGATCCGCACTTTCTCGGTCGACATCTTGCCGAGCGAATCGGCCAGCACCTGCACCGAGCCCTGCACGTCGCCCTTCAGGATCAAGGCGAGCTCCTTCATGCCGGCCTGCTTGATCTGGTCGGCGAGTCCTTCAAGCGACACGCGGCTCGATTTCGCCAAGGTCGACTCGCGCTCCTTAAGCTTGCGGTATTGCGCGATGCCCTTGGCCTTGTCGCGGTCCGCGACCACCAGGAACGTGTCGCCCGCGTCCGGCATCGCTTCGAGGCCCAGGATCTCGACCGGAGTCGAAGGCCCGGCGATCTCGATCGGCCGCCCGCGATCGTCGAACATGGCCCGAATCTTGCCGAAGGTGTTGCCGACGATAAAGGAATCCTGCGCCCGCAAGGTCCCATTCTGCACCAGGACGGAGGCAACCGCGCCCCGGCCCCGGTCCAGCTTGGCTTCGATGACCGTGCCGACCGCGGACCGGCCCGGCGTCGCTCGCAGGTTCGCGAGATCGGTCGTCAGACAGATCAGCTCGAGCAGGAGGTCGAGGTTCATCCGCTTCTTCGCGGAAACATCGACGAAGACGGTGTCGCCGCCCATGGATTCCGGCACCAACCCGCGCCCGGCAAGCTGCTGCTTGACCCGGTCCGGATTGGCGTCGGGCTTGTCGATCTTGTTCACCGCCACGATGATCGGCACGTTCGCCGCCTTCGCGTGGTCGATCGCCTCCAGCGTCTGCGGCATCACGCCGTCGTCCGCCGCCACCACGATCACGACGATATCGGTGACCTTGGCGCCGCGGGCGCGCATCCGGGTGAACGCTTCGTGGCCTGGCGTATCGAGAAAGACGATCTCGCGCCCGTAGGCGGGCGAGTCCGTCTTGCCGATCCTGACCTTGTATGCGCCGATATGCTGGGTGATCCCGCCCGCCTCGCCCGCCGCGACCTCGGTCTCCCGGATCGCGTCGAGCAGCGAGGTTTTCCCATGATCGACGTGGCCCATGACGGTGACTACCGGCGGCCGCGAAACTTCAAGCTCATCGATATTCTCCTGCGAAAGGATGTTCTCGATGGCCTCGTTCGCCATCTCGTCCTCGAAGGTGATCACGTTGGTGTCCGCACCAAACTGACGCGCGACATCCTTGACCAGCTCGCCGTCAAGCGACTGATTGACCGTGACAAAGACTCCGCGCATCAACAGGGACGCAATAAGGTCCTTGCCGCGCACATCGAGCTTTTCCGCCAGGTCCTTGACGCTGATCCCCTCGGTTACCGTGATGGTGCGGGTGATGGGCAAGGGCTCGTTTGAGACCATCGCGCCGCCATACCGGGGCGGCGGATTGAAGCCCTTCATCGGGCCTTCCTTGCTCTTGGGGTACTGCTGGCGTCCGCGCCCGCGCGGGCCGGTGGGC
>CAXTTW010000189.1:0-5720 GCA_964247255.1 uncultured Acidobacteriaceae bacterium | reverse complement strand
GGCGGTGGCCGCGTCGCTGGGGCTGGACCCGGAGCATGGCGCGGCGCTGCTGGAGGTGGCGCACCGCAAGCTGCTGGCGGCCCGGAACAAGCGGCCCGAGCCGTTCATCGACCGGACCGTCTACACGGGATGGAACGGGATGGCGGTTTCAGCGTACCTGGCCGCGGCTGGGGCGCTCGGGCTCGACGGGCCCCGCATCTTCGCGCTTGAAACGCTGGACCGCGTGCTGGCAGAGGCCTGGGATGGCGCGCGGCTCAAACATGTGGTCGCCTACGCGGACGGACACGCTTCCTCCACGACCGCGCCCGGCGTGCTCGAAGACTACAGCTACCTGGCCCACGCCTGCCTGGACGCCTGGGAGGCCACCGGCGTGAGCCGCTTTTGGAGGGCCGGCGAGGCGATCGCGCGGGCAATGGCGGACCGGTTCGCGGACCGGGTCGGGGGTGGGTTCTTCGACACGGAAACCACCGGAGGCGAGCAGCTGGGCGTGCTGGGGGCACGGCGCAAACCCTTGCAGGACGCGCCCACGCCCTCCGGCAACGCGAGCGCGGCCGCGGCACTGCTGCGGCTGTACGCCCTGACAGGCGACGAAGCGCTGCGGGAACTCGCCGAAGATACCCTGGAAACCTTCGGCGGAGTGGCGGGGCAGTTCGGCCTGTATGCGGCGTCGTACGGCCTTGCACTGGAGCGCTATCTGCTCGCGCCCGTGCAGGTGGCGGTAGTGGGGGAGGACGCGTTGGCGGGCGCGCTGCTTGCTGCCGCGGGGAGGCCGTGGGCGGTGAACAAAAGCGTGATCCGGCTGAACCGGGCGCAAGTGACGGCGGAAGGGCTGCCGGCTGTGCTGGGAGAAACACTGCCGCTTCTGCCGTGGCTGCGGGAGGAGGGAAGTTTCGCGGTGGTTTGCAGGGGGATGGTGTGCCTGCCGCCGGTGCGGGACGTGGAGCAGTTGCGGGCGACGTTGGCCGGGTGAGCTGACGCCCACGAAACGGGTGCCGCCCGAAGGGGGAGGCACCCGTTCCAGGACCGGCTTACTTCGTCGCGCCGGTTACGGAAAAGTTGATCGTCTCCACCGGAGTGATGCTGACAGCGGCATTGAAGAATCGCACCGCGCTGTTGACCTGGTTCAGGACGGGTTGGTTCGACGGCGACAGGATCGCGCCGAACGCAACCGGTGCACGGAAAGAATTGGTCACGGTGCAACCCGTGCCGTTGAACGCATAGCTGTCCGCATTGGCACCGATCCTGAACGCATCGTCGGATTGCGTGCTGAACAACAGCGAGCCGTAGCTGGTCGAGCTGAAAGAGGCCTGCTTGCCATTGATGGTGACCGTGATCAGCACCGCGCCCGGCGTGTTCGGGCTATTTTGCGAGGTGTTGGTCGTGCAGGTGTGGTTCCGGCAGGTTTGGGAAGCGCCGAAGTACGCCGGGACGTATTGGTAGTGGACCGAGATGGCCTTGCCGTTGAGGCTGGCACCCGCCGGGCCGAACAGGCCGGCCGAGTCGGTCGAGTTGGCAATGGTGCCGGTCTCGTTCTCGGTGATGGTGGCGGTTTGCGCGAAGAGCGAGGAAGCTGCCGAGAGGATGCCCGTGAGGAGGATTGCTTTTGCGATCTGCATGCTGCGCTCCGTTTCAAAGAAGAGTTGCAAGGGTTGGGGGAAGACCCTCAATGCCCCGGGGCTGAGTGCGCCGGGGGACCGGGGCAGGCCTCCCGGAGTTCCGGGAAGTGCGCCCAGTATACGTCTTATGGAATTAAGCGGACAAGGAACTTTTCGTTTACCTGTGGGAAGCTAACGTTTGTTCATAGAACAAACCCGTCACAAACCCTCGCCGGTCAAGGGATTGATGTCCTGGTGGCCGGCTGGCGCGAGCTCCGGAGCCGGGCCGGGTTCGGCGGCTTCGGCCTGCCGTCGGCCGCCGAGAGCCTGCGGGCCGCTTGCGGTAAACACGCGCAAGGGGTCGCCGGGGAGCAGATGGTGCGCTTCAAGGGCAAGGCGGACGCGGCGCTGGAGCTCACGCTTGGCGCCCCACTGCTGGTTGGCCAGGGTTTTGAGAAGGATAGGGTAGGTGACCACGGAACCCTTGACGGCGTCGACGCCCAGGAGCGTCGGATCCGCAAGGAAAGCATCCTTGAAGGCCGGGTCATTGCGAACGGACATGGCGGCTTCCGTGAGGACAGGGAGGACTTCGTCGGGAGAGGCGGCAAAGTCGACGTCGACGTTGACGGTCGCAACCGAGTAGTCGCGGGTCATGTTGGCCACCGTGGTGATCTGCGAGTTGGGGATGATGTAAACCGTCCCGTCGCCGTCGCGAAGGGTGGTCTTGCGCAGGGTCATGGCCTCCACCTGGCCGGAGAAGCTGGCGACCTTGACCACGTCGCCGACGTTGAACTGGTCTTCAAGCAGAAAAAGCATGCCGTTGAGGCAGTCCTTGACGACAGCTTGGCAGGCTAGGCCGATGGCGACCCCGGCGACCCCGGCCGAGGCGAGCAGGGGTCCCAGGTTGAAGCCCACCAGCGGCAGGACCTGCAGCACGGCCAGGAAGCTGATGATGCCGATGCCGGTCGCTCGGCGCAGGGAGCACCGCTTGCGCGCCGGCGAGACAGGGGTCGGGGAGGCGGCATGCCGCTCGGCGACCCGCGCCATGCGCCCGGTAAAAAAGGTGAGCACCCGGATAAGCACCCATGCGATGAGGCAGAGTATGAGCACCTTGGGCAGCACATCGGTGAGCAGGTGCTGGGCGGTGTCGAAGAGCTTGTCAGCGGAAACCAGCTCGCGCGCGGTGTGGTGCGCGGGCTCTGCGGCTTCCGGGGCCGGGGTGGAAAGGAGTAGCATCACGGGTGTTTCTACCTCGGGGAGCGGCGATGGGCGTGGACGGACACAACCACAAGTGTGCAGGCTTCGGCGGCGAAAAGGCGGGGGTTTCTCGCCGCGGCGGAACCTTTCTCGCCACCGCTCTGGCGGCAGCGATGCTGGCGGCGGGGGCAGCCGCGGCGCAGAACGGGGGGTCCACCTCCGCCGACACACCGCGCGTGACCCACGGCAACGTCGAAGGCGAGTTCGGCCACGAAACGCCGGGGGTGGACCCGCGTCTGACCGAGCGCATGGAGCTCCGCCGCAACGACGACCGGCAAAAGCAGCTGGTGGCCGACACCGACAAGCTGCTGCTGCTGGCCCAGGAGCTGCACGAGGCTGTCGGCAAGAGCAATAAGGACCAGCTTTCGCTCACGGTGGTGCGCAAAAGCGAGGCGATCGAGAAGCTGGCCCGGAGCGTCAAGGACCGAATGCGCGGCTACTGAGGGAGCGCGTCGGTTTTATACTGAGCAAGCACGAAAGGGGAAGTGCCGATGGCGGCTGGCGAGTTGACTCTGGGCAGCGCGGAGACTAGGGCGAAGCGCGACCGCTATGCCGGGCTTTCCCGGGAACAGATGGTGGAAATCTATCGCCTGATGCTGCTTTCCCGAAGGACCGACGATCGGGAAATCCTGCTCAAGCGCCAGCAGAAAGCCTATTTCCAGATCTCCTGCGCGGGGCACGAGGCGCTGCTGGTAGCCGCGGGCATGGCCCTCAAGCCCGGCTACGATTGGTTTTTCCCCTACTACCGCGACCGCGCGTTGTGCCTGACCCTGGGCTCCACCGTCGAGGAGCTGCTGCTCCAGGCGGTGGGCGCGGCCGCGGACCCGGCCAGCGGTGGCCGGCAGATGCCCTGCCATTGGGGCAATCCGAAGCTCAATATCGTGTCCTCGTCATCGGTGACGGCGACGCAGTGCCTGCACGGGATCGGCTGCGCGGAGGCGGGGCGCTACTTCGCGCGCCACCCTGAAGCCGCAATGAAGGCCGAAGACGACTACCGCGCCTGGAAGGATGTGCGCTTCCACGGCGATGAGGTGACCTATATCTCGATCGGCGAAGGGTCGACCTCGCAGGGCGAGTTCTGGGAGTCGCTCAACACGGCCTCGAACGCGAAGCTGCCGGTGTTGTACCTGATCGAGGACAACGGCTACGCCATCTCCACGCCGGTCGAGGTCAATACGCCGGGCGGCAACATCTCCAACCTGGTCCGCAATTTTCCACACTTCTTCTTCGCCGAGGTGGACGGGACCGACCCGATCGCGAGCTATGCCGCGCTGACCGAGGCGGTGGCCTGGTGCCGCGCGGGGCATGGTCCGGCGTTTGTGCACGGCCACGTGGTCCGGCCTTACTCGCACTCCGAGTCCGACGACGAGCGGCTGTATCGCAGCGCTGCGGAGATTGAAGCGGACGCGCTGCGCGACCCGCTACCGCGCTTTCGCGATTTCCTTCTCAGGGAACGTTTGCTGGACGAAGCCGGCGTGCGCGCGCTTGAAAGCGGGGTCGAGGCCGAGGTGGTCGAGGCTTCGGACCGGGCGCTCAAGGCGGCTCTGCCGGAGGTCGCGAGCATCGCGAAGCACGTGTACTCCGAGGACTACGACCCGTGCAGCCCGTCCCTGGCCACGGAGGCGCAGCCCGTGGACGTCGCCGAGACACGGACCAGTCGAACCATGGCGGAGCTGATCAACAGCTGCTTGCGCGACGAAATGCGGCGCGACCCGCGCATCGTGGTCTACGGCGAGGACGTCGCGGATGCCAGCCGGGATGCGGCGCTGCGCGCCGGCGAGGTCAAGGGCAAGGGCGGGGTGTTCAAGCTGACCGCCGGCCTGCAGGCCGAGTTCGGCGGGGAGCGGGTGTTCAACTCGCCCTTGGCCGAGGCCAACATCGTGGGTCGGGCGCTGGGCTACGCGGTCCGCGGCATGAAGCCGGTGGTAGAGATCCAGTTCTTTGATTACATCTGGCCGGCGCTGCACCAGATGCGCAACGAGCTTTCCAACCTGCGCTGGCGCTCAAACGGCACCTTTTCGGCGCCACTGGTCATTCGCTGCCCCATCGGCGGGTACCTGACCGGCGGGTCGATCTACCACTCGCAGTCGGGCGAGGTCTTGTTCACGCACACGCCGGGGATTCGCGTCGTCATGCCCTCGAACGCGCGCGACGCGGCCGGGCTTCTCCGTACCGCGTTGCGCTGCGACGACCCCGTGCTCTTCCTGGAGCACAAACGGCTGTACCGTGAGCCGTACGCCAAAGGAATGGATCCCGGCCCGGAATACACCATCCCGTTCGGCAAAGCCGCAACCGTCCGCGCCGGGACCGACCTGACCCTGGTGACGTATGGCGCGGTGGTGCCGCGCGCTCTCCAGGCGGCGCAGCGCGCGGAGCGGGAGCTTGGCGTGCAAGTGGAGCTCTTGGACCTGCGAACGCTCGCCCCGTATGACTGGGAGGCGATCGCGGCCTCCGTACGCAAGACCAGCCGGGTGCTGGTGGCGCACGAGGATATGCAAAGCTGGGGCTACGGGGCCGAAATCGCGGCGCGCGTCGCCGATGAACTGTTTGAGGACCTGGACGCGCCGGTACGACGCTGCGCGGGCATGGATACCTTTGTGGCTTACCAGCCACTACTGGAGGACGCGATCTTGCCCCAGCCCGAGAAGATTTTCACCGCCATTTGCAGCTTGATCGAATTTTAAAACTTCAAGCAGTTCTTGAAGGACTCAGAATCGTAAACACTCCGTCAGCGTTTGCGCATGATGACCCATACGGAGAAGATCGACAGCAGGATTGACAGCGAAAGCAGGATCAGCAGCGCGCCGACGACGTAGATGCGCTTGGCTGGGGGGGCCTCCGGGGTCTCCGCTGCAGGCGGGCGAGGAG
>CAXTTW010000188.1:0-5722 GCA_964247255.1 uncultured Acidobacteriaceae bacterium | reverse complement strand
TGTACGGAGAGCGCGCGGCCCAGGGTCTGCCAGTCGGTGCCATTGCTTTCGAAGCTGTCGCTGCGGACGCGCACGACGAAGTGCGGGTTGCCGGTCGAGACGATCGCGCCCTCGACGAGCAGGGCGTCCTCGTCGAGCGCGACAGACGCGGCGCGCACGGAAGGAACGCCCATGGGCGAGCGCAGGGTCATGCGATGCGCGTCCCGGGCGACCAGGGTGCAGGTGCGCGGGCCGGCGTCGGTCTCCAGCGTGAAAGCATCGCCGGGCCGGGCGTCGCGTATGTGGGCCATCCAAGCGGCGACGCAGCGGGTGCCGTTGCCACTGATCTCGGCGATGCCGCCGTCGGCGTTGCGGAGGCGGATCGCGCCGGAGCGGGCGCCGGTCCAGCGGAGGAACTCGACGCCATCCGCGCCCATGCCGGTGGTGCGGGCGCATAGTTTTTGGGCGAGTTCGCGCTCGTGGGGGAGCTTGTCGTTCACCTCGACGATCAGGAAATCGTTGCCGCAGGCGTGAGCTTTGGCATAGGGGAGCATTCGCTCATTAAAACTTAAAATCGCTTCCTGCGCTTTCGATCAACCGGCGAGCGGCCCGCGGTCCCTTCGGGACGTGTCTTCTCTAAAACCTTCTCTTCTCGGTCGATTCGTAGATGCGCGCGCAGGGCTGGCCGGTGGAGCAGATCACATTCAGCAACTGCAACCCTTCCGGGTGCGCCTCCACCGCCTGCGCCACCGGGTCCCCGTCGAGCGCGACCACGTACCGGGCGGAATGGGCGGGGTCCGCGAGAGCGTGCCGCCACAGATCCCAATCCGAGTCGTTGACCGTGCGGGCGAGCGGCATCCCGGCCTGCTGCACCGCGCCGACATGATCCGAGGTGTACATCAGGATGACGCCGATGGGCGGCAGCTGCGCGAGCGCGCGGGCGAGGCCTGCCTCAAAGGGGATGCGCGTGGCGGAGTTGTGGTAGGCCTCGTCCAGCACCAGCGGCCGGGCGTGAAGGAGTTCGGCGTCGTTGGCCAGGAGCAGCGACACGGCTGCGAGAAACACTGCGAGTCGCCTCTCCCGCGCGCGGGCCATCGCCGCTGAGGCCAGAAAAGCAATGCCGAGCGCGAACGCCGGCAGCATCTCCATGCCGTAGCGGGTGTTGTACCAGCCGTGCGGGTACCACAGCGGGAAGAAGATCGGCACCGACCCATAGCTGACCGAGTAGGCGTAGAACGGCAGCGGCACCCAAAGCAGGGCCGTCGCCGCCGCGAACTCCCGGCGCACCGCCAGCACAGCCCCGGAGACCGAGCCGAGCATGAGCAAGTTCGCGAGCCAGTGATCGGTCGCGCCCAGCTCCGCGACCTTGGCGTAATAGAGCAGGGCGATGGGCCAGCGGTGCCAGCCGGGATAGCGGCCGGGGCCGTTGGCGCTGGTTTTGAGCTCGATGGCGCGGGCCGAGTAGGGGCCGCGCAGGAAGTCGAGCGGGTCGCCGAACTGCTTGGCGTTGTAGGCCAGCCAGAGCAGCGGGGCGGCGGCGATGAGCGCGGTCGCGAGCAGGAAGGCGCCGCCGGCGCGGTGCTTCCAGAGCCGGTGCTTCCAGGTCGAGAAGGCGAGAGAACACCAGGCAAGCGCGGCGAAGATCCACCCGTCGTAGCGCGTAAAAACAGCTGCGAACAGGACCAGCGCGGCTCCGGTCAGCTTTTGCGCGAGCAGGCGCTCGCGAGCCCTTGTGGGCGTTTGTACCGCGAGCAGCCCATGCTCGGTGACGAAGACCGCGGCCCAGAGCATCTCAGCGAGGAAGATGGGCTCGGTCATGGCGGTGGTCTGCATATAGAGCAGGCCGGGGTTGAGCGCGAAAAACAGCGTCGCGAGCACGGCCCCGGTCCATGGCAGCGCCAGCCGAGCCAGACGGTACATGCCCATCGCGGCGAGCACGTAGGCCAGCATCGAGGGCGGCGCGCCGGCCAGGCCCGTCTGCCAAAGCCGCATCGACTGCGCGAACGGTGCTACAGCCAAATGCGGCAGCGGCAACCAAACGGAGCCGAGCTGCCGGTAGCCGGGGTACAGCGAATCCGTGAGCCGCCGCGCGATGTGCAGGTGCGCAACCGCATCGCCGTAGAGCAGCAGCATGCCGTGGCGCGAGCAGTAGGCGAGGGCAAGCAGCGAGAGGATCAGCGCGCAGGCGGCTGCGAGGGTGGTTTCCTGGCGTAGCTGCTGAGGCGGGGGAGGCGTCATCGGTATGGCTTTCAGGATAGCTTCCTGCTTGCGAGAGTCGCGAAGCTGTACATCTGTGAACAACTCGGCTTACACTTTTGTCAACGAGGTACATGCATGGCCGTCAACGCTGTTGCCATCAGCTCCGCGCTGGGTTCACCGGTTCACTCCGATCTGGAGCTCGTTGGCATGGTCAAGACGGGACTGTCGCTCGATTCTCGCGAAGGGCTCCTCCGGCTTGGACTCAGCCCGGCGGAGATCGCCAGGCACGTGATCCCGGCCCGCTCGTGGACACACAGGGCGGGTCAGCGCAGACAAGGGCTCCGCAGCACATTTTCGGCGGAAGAGTCCGGCCGAATCCTGCGGGTAACGCGGATGGTACTCCGGGCGAGCGAGCTTTTCGGGGATCGGGAAAGCGCGTTGGCATGGCTGCGAACGCCCAAGGAGCAGTTTGAGGGGCAGACACCGCTGGCACTCGCGGAAACCGAGCACGGCGCCATGCTTGTCGAGGAGATGATGGTAGGCGCGGAGGAAGGGTTCGCCGCGTAGATGCGGACCCTGTGGCGCGTGAGCCGCTTCCGCGACTTGTCCGGCGCGGGAGCAAAGCGTGCGGGCGGCCGTTGGCACAGCGCGGGCCGGCCGGTCGTGTACACCTCGGAGACCGCGTCCGGCGCGCTGCTTGAACATTTGGCTTACCTTGAAGTCAGCATCGGCGGCGCGCCGGAAAACTTCACCCTTCTGCGCATCGAGGCTCCCGACGATCTTGGAGCAGCCGCTGTGCGAACGAGCGATTTACACCCAGACTGGAAGCAGCAAAGAGAGCTTACGCGGGCTATCGGAGATCGATGGCTCAAAGCCGGGGAGTTCCCTTTTCTCGCCGTGCCGTCCGCGCTTTGCCCTGCTACCTGGAACCGGCTGTTAGATCCTCGGCATTCTCGCGCGGCGGAAGTCCGCATCGTCGAGACCACGACACCCGCGCTGGATCGGCGGCTGGTGAGGCGCGGGTCGGATTAAGGAGACGCGCGGACCTTCAACACCGCAGGTGCCGCTCAGCTTGCGTCACTTAGACATGACGTGTGCGAGAAGAGCACCAGCCCATCCGGGGGCCTCGCCTTCAGGGCTTCGAGCCGCGCCTCCAAGGTCGAGGCATGGATCTCCAGCTTGTGCCCGTCCGGGTCGAGAAAGTAGAAGGACTCGCCGAAGCTGCGGTTCGGCTGCCAACTCGTTACGCCTGCCTGCTGCAAACGGACGGCCATGATGGGAAACTCGCTCTGCGGAACGCTGAAAGCCAGATGGGTGTATTCGGGTAGAGGGGCGATGCGCGTTGCCGGGTCAAGATTGAGGCAGAACCAGTCGCTTCCAGCAAGGAAGTAAGCTCCTTTGGACCAACGCGCGGCCGGACGCAGGCCAAGCACCCGCGCGTAGAAGAGGAATGAGGCTTCCAAGTCCCGCACTGCGAGCGTCGTATGGTTTACTCCCGTGATCACGATGCACCTTACAAGTATTTCTACTGATCGCCGGCATAGAGGCCGCGAACGTTTTAGCGGCGGTTCCCGCAAAGCGGAAAGATATATTGTGGATTCCGTATTCCTTGGTCGTGGTGATACGAACGGGAAAGCAGGTCCTTCGCTTTGCTCAGGATGACCCTTTGCTTCCTTATAAGTAAGTGAACAGAGGGCAAAGCGAGTCCTTCGTCGCTTCGCTCCTCTGAATGGTATCGCTTGTAGGGCCGGGAGCGGCTTGCTAGTCTAAACTCGACAGCGCCCTTAACTCCTCCACCCGCGCCTCAATCTCCTCGCGCGTCAGGTCCAGGATCCGCTCGGTGCCGAACTTTTCGCAGGCGAAGGAGCCCATCGCAGCACCGTAAAACATGGCCCGGCGCCAGGCGGACGGGGTGACCAGGCCGGTTTCCGATATCGACCCAAAGAAGCCGCCGGCGAACCAATCGCCCGCGCCGGTAGGGTCGACGACCTCGGGGAGCAGGTAGGCGGGGGAGCGGAAGGCGACAGGCCGCGCGCGCTTCTGCCCGGGGAAGGAGTGCTCGGAGAAGAAGGCGGTCGCGCCGTACTCGCCGTGCTTGATGATGAGCGACTTGGGGCCGAAGCGCAGGATCTTTTCGGCAGCCTTGCGCAGGTTGTTGCAGCCGGAGAGCAGGCGCGCCTCGCCGTCGTTGACGATCAGCGTGTCGAGGGTCTTGAGCACGCGGAGCAGGTTCTCGCGCGCGTTGGTGATCCAAAAGTTCATGGTGTCGCCGATGACCATGCGGACGCCCGGCAGCTGGGCGCGGATGCGCTCCTGGAGCACGGGGTCGATGTTGGCCAGGAACAGGTACTCGGTGTCCTTGTAGGTGTCGGGGATCTTGGGGGCGAAGTTGCCGAAGACGTTGAGCTGGGTGTCAAGCGTTTGGGCGCTGTTCAGGTCGTCGACATAGGAGCCCTGCCAGAAGAAGCTCTTGCCGGGAGCGTGCTCGATGCCGCGGATGTCGATCTTGCGGTCGGTGAAGACCTTCTCCTCGGCCGCGCCGAAGTCCTCGCCGACCACGGCGATGACGCGGACATCGGTGAAGAAGGAGGCGGAAAGCGCGAAGTGGGTGGCCGCGCCGCCCAGGACGCGGTCGCGCTTGCCCGAAGGGCTTTCGATGCCGTCGAACGCGACGCTGCCGACTACCAGAATGCTCATTGCGGGGGCTCCATTGCGGCTTTAGATGTGCTGCCCGAACAGCAGCGCCATTTTTTCGCGCGCGGCCGCCGGAATTGAATCACGGTTGGTCATAATGGCATGCTGGGCGGCGGATGCGCAAGAGCACCGCCGTTCGCCGGGAAGCAGGCCGACAGCGGCACGCACGACCCTGGAGGCGTTTGCCGTATTTTTGTGGATGACCGCGACCACCTGTTCGACCGTGACCGCGTCGTGACCCTCGCGCCAGCAGTCGTAGTCGGTGACCATGGCGAGAGTCGCGTAGCAGATGCCGGCTTCGCGGGCCAGCTTGGCTTCCTGGAGGTTGGTCATGCCGATCACGTCCGCGCCCCAGCTCCGGTACAGGTTCGACTCGGCGCGGGTAGAAAACTGCGGGCCCTCCATGCAGACGTAGGTGCCGCCGAGCTTGCCGGTGACGCCCGATTGCGCGCAGGCCTGGTGGAGCGCCTCGGCCGCGCCGGGGCAGATGGGCTCGGCGAACGAAACGTGGCCGACGATGCCCTCGCCGAAAAATGTGCTCTCGCGGCCGCGTGCGTAGGTCCGGTCGATGAACTGGTCCGGCAATACGAAGTCGGTGGGCGCGTGCTCTTCCTTGAGCGAGCCCACGGCGGAGACGGAGAGAATTTGCGTGAGGCCCACGGACTTCAGCGCGTAGATGTTGGCGCGGAACGGCAGTTCCGACGGCAGAAGCCGGTGGCCCCGTCCATGGCGGGCGAGGAAAGCGACGCGGCGGCCGTCCAGGGTGCCCAGGACGAGCGGGTCGGACGGCTCGCCGTAAGGGGTGGTGACGGGGTGCTCGCGTACGTCTTCAATGCCGGGCATGGAGTAC
>CAXTTW010000187.1:0-5724 GCA_964247255.1 uncultured Acidobacteriaceae bacterium | reverse complement strand
GCGGGCGACTCGGCCTTGCTGCGCCGGACCATCTCGGTGCCGTCCATGCCGGGCAGCAAGAGGTCGCTCAGGACCAGGTCGATGCCGCCGCCCGAGAACCGCTCGAGCGCATCGGTGGCGCTTCCGGCTTCGACGACGCGGTAGCCTCGGGTTTCGAGCAGGAATTTGCGCACGCTCAGGGCTTGTTCGTTGCCGTCGACGAGAAGGATGACTTTCTTGGGCCGCATCGGTGGTGTCCTCGTATCCGTCCATGCCGGGCGGGCCTGCTTTCAGGGCAAAAGGCCGCGCGGCCCCCGGAGCGGGGGGTCTTGGGGCCGCGCTTGCCGAAACGGGAGCGTTTTGAGGCAAAGCGGGAGCGCCCGCGCCGGAAGTGCATTCGCGGCGAGGGCAAACCTCGGGCGAACGCGCCGAAAAGGGCGGTTGGGGCGTCCCTGCGATGCCGGGCAAAAGCGCCGGGCGCGGACAGGCACGGGTGAACGGGGGAGCACAAAGCGACGGTGGCGGCCCGGGCCCGGCCATGACGCGGCCAACTCAGATTGGCGTCATGGTCCGGAGCGGGGCCACCCTGGCGCGGCGGCTCGTCCGTTCGGTCAGGTTGTTTGAAAAAAGGCGAAAGTTGCGCCCCTCGACCCATACCGCGGCTCTGGAACGCTTGCCCAGACTACGGAGGGAACCGAGGAGGCGCAAGGGCGAAAACAGCACGAATACCGGTCCCGGACGCGGAAGGAAAGGTGGGAAATCGAGCCCGAAAAGGGGGGAACCCGCAGCCCGGGCGGGCGCGGGCCTGTGGAACAGATGTGCATCACGGCAGGAAAAACCGTCCTTCTGCCACGAGAATAGTGCTGCCCCCGACCCGGACATAGCTTTCCGGGGTCCATTCCGGGCCGCCTTCAAGCACTGCTCGGGTATGGATGAGGCTGGGACGGCCGATCTCCGCGCCCTGCTCGATGCGCAAGCGAGCCCCCTGCGGCGCATCGCCGTGCGCGACCAGGTAGGCGGTCGCCGCCCCGGCCGCCGAGCCCGTGGCTGGGTCCTCACCGCCGTAGAACTGCATTCTGGCGCGCCATTGCGTGCGGTCCGGCCCCGGCGCGAGCACGTAGAAGAACTTGCCGTCAGTGGTTTGGAGGTAGGCCCGGCTCTGCGCCTGCGGCGCGTCCAGGCCCCCGAGCGCCGCGACCGAGACCAGCGGGACGACAACGAACGGCAAGCCGGTCGAGACAGTTTCCGCCGGACGAGACGGGTCGAGCGCCGCCAAGGGTAGGCCGAGCGCCGCGGCCACCCGCGATGGGTCGTGCGTTTGGCCGAAGACAGGCAGGGGCTGGTCCATTTCGCCCTCGACCGGGACGCCGAACGGCTCACCCTCGGGCATGGGCGTGGTGAACCGCACGGGAATCACCCCTGCGGTCAGCGCCAAACGAACCGTGGCAGACGCGCGCAGAGCCGGCACGGTCCAGCGCAGGACGGTGGCCGTGCCCAGAGTGGGGTGCCCGGCGAAGGGCAGTTCCTCGTCCGTGGTGAAGATGCGTACGGGGGTGCTGCCATCCTGGGCGGCAAAGCAGAACGCGGTCTCCGACAGGTTGGTTTCCCGCGCCAGGGCTTGCATCTCGCTCGCGGTGAGCCCGTCCGCCTCGGGAAAAACGGCGAGCTGGTTACCGGCGAAAGCAGTCCGGGTAAACACATCGGCCAGCAGGTACCGGTACACACGCGCCATCGCGGCCCCTTCGCGGGCGGCAGAGCCGTGCTAGACTCGGGCCTGCCTTGCCCTGCTTTACGATGCGGGCGAGCGCAAAGGCGACCGATGCCGGATTGCGGCATCTCTTGTTGTACGCAGTGCAAACACAGAGCGGCCATGTGGCCCGAACTGGAGACCCTTCCCAATGAGCCTTACCGCTGAATCCCGCATTCCCCGGATCCTGGAACAAGCGCCCGACTTCGAGGCGAAAAGCACGCATGGCACCATCAAGCTGAGCGATTACACGAGCAAGGGCAAGTACGTGATGCTGTTCTCGCACCCGTCGGACTTCACGCCGGTATGCACCACCGAGTTCATTGAGTTCGCCAAGCGCCAGGCGGACTGGGACCGGCTCAACGTGCAGCTGATCGGCGTCTCAATCGACTCGGTGTTCTCGCACATTGCCTGGGTGCGCGACATGGAGCAGATCGGCGGGGTCAAGATCGAGTTCCCCGTCATCGCCGACCTCAACTTTGCCGTTTCCACCGCCTATGGGCTGGTACACGAGGCGGTTTCGGATACGGCTGCCGTCCGGGCCGTCTTCGCCATCGACCCCAAGGGCATCATCCGCGCGCTAATCTACTACCCGCCGCAGCTAGGCCGCTCGGTCGACGAGCTGGTCCGCATCTTCGAGGCGATCCAGATGTCGGACAAGAACGGTGCCTCGGCCCCCGCGAACTGGGTGCCCGGCGAGCCGGTGATCGTGCCCAGCCCGGCCACCGTGGCGGACGCGGAAAAGCGCACGAATGGCGGCGGCGCGGGGCTGCAGGTGGACAGCTGGTATTTGTCGAGGAAAACGCTCTAAGGCCGGGAGAGGAAAGGAGCGAGCTACCCGTATTCGCCGAGGTTCGCTCCTTTAGCTCTCAAGAGGATCGCCCTTGACGCTCGACGCGGGTTGATCTGATTCTTTTCCTGTGCCGTCCTATACACAGTTGGAGATCGATCGGCTGCTCGCTTGCGAAAAGTCGGTGAAAGAACCACCCGAACGTGAGTTCCATGTCGAGTACGGCCAGCGAAGGAAAGACGCGGTCCTGGTGTCCGAAGGCGACAATGGTGCATTTTATGTATTTATTCGCATCAATGATGACTTTCCCGAGAACTTTTCCGTCGGGTTGCGCTACAGTCCAGGCGACGATCGTGGAGAGATTACGTTGCTCAGGTGTAATGGGAAGCACGGCGATTTCAATCGGAGTTTTCGTCCGGATCACCCACATTCCTACTTCCACGTCCATCGAGCTACACAGGAGGCGATCGATCGAGGCATACGGCCTGAATCAATCGCTTCAATCACGGACGAGTATGCCTCCTGTGAGGAGGCTGTGGCGTTTTTCGTCCGGAGTATCAACCTGAACGTCGTGGATGCGGAGAAGCATATTTCCCAACGGAGACAAGAACTTCTGTTCAATCCAGAAGGCAAAGAATGAACTACGTCGAAAGTCTAAAAGCAGAATTTGGAGGTCGCTTGGAGCTCCGAGAAAAGCGTCCCGGCATTCTCCAACTTTTTGCGCCCCTGTTCCACGAAGACGGGGATATGCTGGATGTGTTTCTCGATTTTTCAAAATCAGATACCGGGACTGTTCGCATCTCCGATCACGGGATGACGTTAATGCGCATGTCGTATTCATATGACGTGGACACCCCCGCGAAGCGACGCATCTTCAATACCATCGTCGCCGAAAGTGGGATTCAGGCAGAGACTGGAAGACTGTTCCTGGACAGCACTATTCAGAGTCTCTACCCATCCTTGCTGCAATTCGCTCAGGCAGTGATTCGTGTCAGCAACATGCAAGCTTTTAAGCGCGAGATCGTTCGCAGTTTGTTTTACGAGGACCTTGGAACGTTCATAGCCGAGTCCCTGGGAGATTACCAGCCTGTGCAGGGTGCGGTACCCATCCCGGGACGCGACGATTTGGAAGTTGATTGGAGTTTTACAGCTTCTGCGCGCAGCATCCTGCTCTTCGGCGTGCGCGATTCAGCTAAGGCCCGGCTTGCTGCCTTTCCTGCAGGGAGTTCCAGATCAATAAGCTCAACTTCAGGAGCATAGCAGTTCACGAGGATTTCGAAAGTTTGAGCAAGAAAGATCAGTCCCGGATCACGAATGCCGCGGATAAGCAGTTCACCTCGCTTGCGGAGTTCAAGGAGAGTGGGAGGGAGTATCTGGACAGAGAAGTTCGTGTTGCGTGAGTGTTCCCGAAGCCCTACTTCGGCGGAAACTTCCGAAACATTTGCTTGACACTGCCGGTGATGCGTTTGGTGTTCTGCTTTTCCGTGCCGGAAAGGTCCTCCGCCGCGACGCCGCGGAACAGGAGCCGGCGGCTCGGCCTGTCGAAGATGTCCAGCACCAGGTGGCTCTCGGGGGTGCTCAGGGCAGTGGCGGCGGCTTGGCCGAAGTTCGGGGACCAACCCGGACCGAGTCCCTGCGGCCCCCACTGGCCCGCGCCCCAGCCGCCCTGCGCGTAGGAGCTCTCGATCTGCGGCTCGCCCCGGACGTTGCCCATGCCGAAGACGGTCGCGCTGCCGCCCGAGGGCATCAAGGTCCAGCCGCGCGCCTGCAAGTACTTGTCCGTAGCCGCGCGAACCGCCGGCTCGTAGGCCGGGACGCTCATGCGCAGGCCTCCCCAGGAGTACGTGCGGCGCGCGAGCGCGGCGGAGCGGTCGTACTCGATCGTCACCTTCGGCGTCAAAAAGGGGATCGAGATGGCGCGGGCGGGCCAGACGGGCAGCAACGCCAGCCCAAAGCAGAAGACTAAGAGAAGAAGGCGGCTCACCGCGAGTAGGAGGCGGGAAGCGCCGGGAAGGATGGTTGCCCTCGCGGCGCTTCACTTCGGCAAATCAGCTCTTGCCTTGTCCCGGAAATTTCTTGAAGATCTTATCGATGTTCTTATCGACGTTCTTCGTGTTCTTATCGGCGTTGTTGCCTAGATCGTTGTCGGCGATGCCTCGGAACAGGAGATTGTGGTTCGAGGACTCGAAGATATCGACGACCAGATGGCCGACCTGCTGGTCCACCTGCTGCGTGGTAGAGGTACCGAAGCCGCCCGGCCCAAACCCTCCGCCAAAGCCGCGGAAGCCTCGGTAGCCCCAGCCGCCGCCCCAGCCGCCGCCGAAGCTGTCGTAGTTGGTTTCGAGTTCTTTTTCGGTCTTGATGTTATCGGTGACGAAGACCATGGTTTGCCCGCCCGAAGGCACCAGCTGCCAGCCTTTAGCCTGTAAGTCCTTGTCGATCTCTGCCTTGACGCGACTCTGCGCGAGCGGGTCGTCGGTCTTGACCTGACCCCAAGAGTAGGTGTGATAGTTCGAGAAATTGACTTGGTGGTCATAGTCGGTGCGGACGTCCGCGAACGCCAGAGTCGCGCTGAACAGCAGGGCCGCCGCGCCGGTTGCGAGTAGGGAACGTTTCATGTCGTGCTTCTCCTTTGGAGCAGCGGAAACCGGCTCCTTTCGTTAGGTTGCGTACAGCAAGGAAGGAGTTACCCGTTCACTGGCTATCTTCCGATGCGATCGCGTAATACCCCTTGCGCGCCTGCACCCGGAGCCCGTCGCCCTTGCACTGAATCTCCACGGGCCGGAACTTGCCGTCGAAGTTTGTGTTCAGGGGCACATAGCTGGCGACATATTGTGTCCGCAGCTCGTCCTCGATCTGCTGGAACGCCGCTTCGAGCTTCTTGCCGTTGTTGCCCACGTCGATAACTCGCCCGCCGGTGGCGTCGGTCATCTTGCGCATCTGCGCGTCGCCGTCGTAGCCGAAGGTGAACCCGTTGTAGAAGCCGCGGTCGGCGATGAGGATGACGTACAGGATTGCATTGGCCTTCTGCGCGGCCTCGATCGCGTCCTGCACCCGGTATTTCGAGCCCTGGTCGCCGCCGTCGGTAAGCAGGATCAGCGCCTTGCGCCCGGTCTCCTGCCGCAGCTTGTCGCCGGAGGCCAGGTACACCGCATCGAACAGCAGCGTGCCCTTAGGCGCGCCCTGGGTCGGCACCGTGCCCTGGCCC
>CAXTTW010000186.1:5121-5760 GCA_964247255.1 uncultured Acidobacteriaceae bacterium | reverse complement strand
CCCCACACGCCCCGTGCCGACGCCCGCATGGCCGTGATCTCGCTGTCCGCGGCCAAACGGCTGAGCCCCAGCAACACCCCCACCAGCACCGCCATGGGCACGGTGAACACCAGCATGTTCGGCAGTGAAAACACCACGATCTCAATCACCGCGCGCAGCGAACTCGTGTTGCGGATAACCAGTTCCAAAAGGCGGCCCAGGTCCCGCGTGAACAGCACAAACGTGAACAGGAGCCCGCCCAGCAGCGCATAGGCGAGGATTTCGCGCAGGATGTAGCGGGTCAGGATGCGCATGGCTTCGAGTTTATTCGCCCCCGCGCGCGTCCTCGCCCGTCGGCAGGAACCGGTACCCCACCCCCCGCACGGTCCGCAGGTACACCGGGTTCGCCGGTTCCTCCTCGATGTAGCGCCTCAGCCGCACCACAAAATTGTCGATCGCGCGCGTGTCGGTGTCCTCGCGCACCCGCCACACGCGCTCCAGCAGCTCCGCTCGCGGGATGATCCGGAACGGATGCTCGGCCAGGTAGCGCAGGAACTCGGCCTCCATCAGCGTGAGCCGGATGCGCGCGCCCTTGGCTTCGAGCTCGAGCGCGGCGCAGTCGAGCGTGCCCCCGGCGGAGGCGTAACGCTCCGGGACCGG
>CAXTTW010000186.1:3570-5111 GCA_964247255.1 uncultured Acidobacteriaceae bacterium | reverse complement strand
GGGGCCCCCCGGGTATGGCTTACCGCGCGGCCCCCGGCTCGAGCTCGACCGACGGCACCGCCGCCACGCGCTGCCACCGCATCCTGCGCAGCAGCACACCGAGGCGCGCCAGCAGCAGCGAAAGCTCGAACGGTTTGGGCAGGTAGTCGTCCGCTCCGGCTTCAAGCCCGCCCAGCACGTCCTCGGGCCGTCCGCGCGCGGTCAGCATCAGGACCGGGACATAGTTGCCCGCCTCGCGCAGCTCCGCCGCTACCTGGAAGCCGTCCTTGCCCGGCAGCATCACGTCGAGCAGCACCGCATCCCAGGCTCCGGGCTTGGCCAACAGCGCCAGCGCCGTTTCGCCGTCATAGGCCAGCTCCGCCTCGTACCCTTCGGCCTGGAGGTTGAACAACAACCCTTCGGCCAGATGGGGTTCGTCTTCGACGATCAGGATGCGCGCGGCTGTGCTCATTTCTGCGTGGTGGGATGCAGCGCGGCCGCCCGCGCCGGCAGCGGCTCGGCAAGCCGCGGAAGCCTGAGCGTAAACGTCGACCCGAAACCCTCGCCCTTGCTCGCCGCCGATACGCTCCCGCCGTGCTCCTTTGCGATGGACCGGACCAGAAATAAGCCGAGCCCCGTGCCCTGGCGCCGGAGCACGTCCGCCACCGGTACCCGGTGAAACCGCTTGAAGATGCGCTTGAGCTGGTCGGTCGGGATGCCGATGCCTGCGTCCTTGACCTCGAAGCAGGCTAGGCCGGCCTCGTCCGTGAACACCCGCACCGTCGTCAGGGCTCCGGCCGGCGAGTACTTGACCGCGTTGCTCAAAAGGTTGCCGAGCGCGGTCTGCAGCTCGTCGCGGCTCCCGTTGACTAGCAGCGGCTCGCCCGGCCGCGCTTCCGGTTCGGCGAGCGCCAGTGCTTCCACGCCCACATGATTGCGCTCCCGCGCGCGCCCCACGGCTTCCTCCGCAAGCGCGCGCAGGTCCAGCGCCTCGAACACCAGCGTCCGTTCCCGCTGGACGATTTCGCCGGCCTTCAATACCTGCTCGACCGTGCCCAGCAGCCGGTCCGTGTCCTGGAGCATGATGCGGTAAAACTGCTGCCGCTTTTCGTCCGTCAAGGGCCGCCGCTGGAGTGTTTCGAGGTACAGCCGCAGCGAGGCGATCGGCGTCTTCAACTCGTGGGTCACCGCGTTCAGAAACGAGTCCTGCCGCTCGTTGCGCCGCATCTCCCGAACCAGAAAGATGGTATTCAACACCACCCCGGCGACGAGCAAGACGGTCAGCGGGATGCCCAGGACCAGCGGCAGCAGGTGCCGCCAGTTCAGCACGATCCACCCCACGTTGAGGGTGACCGCAAGCCCGGTCAGGCACACCCCCAGAAGGATGGCCAGCGCGATCGCCCGTTTTCGCCGGTTCAGACGCATAAAAGGAAAGGCCCGCGAGGAGTATAGCCTCGCGGGTCCTCGATTTGTGCTGGGATTCGTGCCGGCTTTCTACGCCGCGCCGGAGGGCCGAGGGTTCGCCGGGTCCCAGCTCGCTATCTTGATGTCGCGCGCCAGAC
>CAXTTW010000186.1:0-3470 GCA_964247255.1 uncultured Acidobacteriaceae bacterium | reverse complement strand
GAGGGCCGAGGGTTCGCCGGGTCCCAGCTCGCTATCTTGATGTCGCGCGCCAGACCAAGCTTCTTCAAGAGCCAAATGCCGTAGTAGTTCGGGTCGAACTCATACCACCTGAGCCCGTGCCGAGCCGATACCGGATGCGCGTGGTGGTTGTTATGCCACCCTTCGCCGCCGGTCAACAGAGCCACCCACCAGTTGTTGCGCGACTCGTCGCGCGTTTCAAACCGGCGTGAGCCCCACATATGCGTCGCCGAGTTCACCAGCCAGGTCGCGTGCAGGCCCAGGGTCACCCGCAGGAAGATACCCCACAGGACCACCGGCCATCCGCCCCAGGCCAGCAAGCCCAGCCCGACGGTCGTCAATGGCACCCAGTGGTATTTCGAAAGCCAGACATGGAACTTGTCGCGGCTCAGGTCCGGCGCGTACCGGCTCAGCATCTCGGTCTGCGCGTGCAGCGCTTCGCCGCTCATGATCCAGCCCATGTGCGCCCAAAAGGTTCCATCGTGGGGTGTGTGCGGGTCGCCCTCGTGGTCGGAAAGCTGGTGGTGGACCCGGTGCGTGGCCACCCAAAAAATCGGACCGCCCTCGAGCGCGAGCGTGCCGCACACCGCCATCGCGTACTCGATCAGCTTGGGTACCTTATAGCCGCGATGGGTCAGAAGCCGGTGGTAGCACATGCCGATGCCGACGTTGATCGCCAGCACGTACAGGACGACGGCCGCGATCGCGCCCTTCCAGGTGAAGAAGAACAGCGCGGCGATGGCCAGGAGGTGAAAAATCGCCATTACGACGGTGGTGATCCAGGAGATGGATCCGCTCTGGGCCGCCCGGCCCAGCTTGCGCGTCGCTGGGGCCGCCACGCGGGGTCTGGTGTGTACGGTTGGGATTTCTGTTTCACTTACGGGGGGAACGGTGTCTACCGGCATCGCGTCGAAGGCTCCTCGATCTCACTCTCACGAGCCTAGCAGCGGAGTCTTCGACGCGGGTGTAAGAGTTCTGTAACGGGTTCGCGGGCTTTCAGGGATGCAAATTGCATCGGAGGCGTTGTGCGCGGGCAACGCGATTTGCATGGCGCGCATCTCTCGCTGTCAAGTAAACTTTGGTTCACACTGCGGTCTGCCGGTTACCATTCGGGTTCCCGAGCCATGTCCGTCAAGAACCAGGAGTGTGTGCGCATGATCACGACGACCCATGCCCGGCCCTTGTTTCCTCTCACCCCCACCCTTCACCACCTGACCAAGCCCGTGCTTTGCCCGCGCTGCTCCAAGCTGCTCGGCATGGCTTATGGCGGCCAGCAAACACGCGTCCTGCTCGGCAGGCATCACTGCCTGAGCGCCCGGCGCGAACTGCTTCAACCCTCGACCGCCTTGCCCTTCAACTAGCGTGCACTCAGGCGGGTATGCAGGGTGGAAACGCGCCTATCATGGGCGCGTTTCTCGTTGGGGTCCAGTTCCGACCGCCGCTCGCAGAAGGTCCGCAATACAGACCTGCTCGTCCGCCGAAAGCTTGCCGCTCGCCCCGGTCAGGTAAAACACGTCGATCGCGACCTCGCCTTCCGTGTCCACCAGCGCTACCTCGATGTTGGCCCGGCAGGCCGCGAGCCCGGCGGCCAGCGTCCGCAGCAGACCGGGCGTGTCCCGCGCCACCACCTGCAGCAGCGTTGAGTGCGTCGAGCTTGCCCCGTCGAATTCGAAGCGCGGCTCGATCGCGGTCCTCGGCGCGGCAGCGGCACCGCGCGGGGCTCTTTGCCGGGCGCTCAGGAGGCTGTCCACCGCGACCTGCCCCGTTAACGCGCCTCGCAGGCTCGCCACGAATCGTTCGTGTTCTCCGGGGTTGAGCTCCAGGGTGCGGAACGGGTCGGTGAACTGAAAGGTGTCCAGGATGACCCCCGCCGCGTTCGAGAATGCGTCCGCCTTTACGATGTTCATGCCCCAGGCTGACAGGGCCCCCGCCATGTCGGCGAACAGCATGGGCCGGTCCCGCGTCAGCAGGGTCACCTCGTTGTACTGGCGCTGCGGGCGGAACAGGAGCTGCACCGGTTCCTCCGCGAGCGCGCGCGACAGCTGGAAGTGCTCGCCGATCTGGTCCGGCAGGCGCGTCTGCAGGTAGCGCTGCGGCATGCCTTCCAGAAACGCCCGCAGCTCGCTCTGATCTTCCGGATCCCGCTTCGCCGCCTCCCCGCCCCGCCCCGCCACCCGCGACAAGATGCGCGCAAGCACCACCGGGTCCGCGTCCACGTGGTAGCGGCTCTCGTCCACCGACCGGTCCAAGTAGTTGGCCGCGGCGATGTACAGCTGCCAGATGTTCTCGGCCTTCCACGGCGTCAGCGCGTCTGGGTTCACCGCCTTGATATCCGCGAAGGTGAGCAGCGTCAGCATTTTGAGCTGCTGCTGGCTCGGTGCGTGCCCGGCGAAGCCGCGGATCGTTTCCCCGTCGAAAATATCGCGCCTGAGCGCGTACGACATTTCGAGATGGTTGCGGATCAGCTTGCGGATTGTTTCCCGCTCTTCGAGGTCGAACTCCAGTCGCGCGAACACTCCTTCGGCCAGCTCGATCGACTCCCGCGCGTGCTCGCCCGTCCGCCGCGCCTTACCCGTGTCGTGCAGCAGCAGCGCGAGCAGCAGCAGGTCCATCCGCTCGACCTCCGGCAGCAGCGTCGAGAACCGCTTCTCCCACTCGTGGCGCGGCGTCCGCAGCATGTGGACGTTTTCGATCACCAGAAACGTGTGCTCGTCCACCGTATAGCGGTGGTAGGCGTCGCGCACCACCAGCGCGTCGATGCCGTGGAACTCCGGCAGGATCAGCTCCAGAAGGCCGAGCGCGTGCATCAGCCGCAGGGCGTGCGCCGCGTGGACCCCCAGCAGCACGTCGCGCATGCAGTTCCACAGGAAGGGTCCTTCCGGCATCTGCGCCGCCAGCGCCGGGATCGCCTCCGTGATGCGCCCCTCGGTCTCCTCCGTGAAGCGCGAGCCGTTCTGTGCTACGTACGCGAACACCCGCAGGAGCGCCTCCGCGTCCGTGATCTCGGCATTCTCCGCGCGGATCCGGTTCTCCTCGACGGTGAATTCGGTTCCGGGAACGGCGGTTCGTTTGCGCCGCAAGCCCGCCAGCAGCGGCTTGCGTCCGGCCGCCGGTGCACCGTCCAGAAGCAAGTTCGCCCTGCGGTGGATCGCCCGTGCATGCCGGTAATAGGTACGCATCCAGTACGCGGGGTCGGCCGAGCCCAAGGTTTCGAGCCCCACGCTGCCGGCCGCCGCTTCGTCCTGCGCGCCCCAGTCCAGCGTGTTTTCGTCACGGTTGTTGCGGAAATGCAGAAAACACCGGGCCGCCGCGAGAAACTCGAACGCGGGCCGGGTGTCGCCGTAGTCGGCGGACGGGGCCGCGAGCGCGCGATCCGACGCAAGGCCCCGCAGCAAAGCGAACCAGTGGATCAGGTGTGCGTCGCGCAGGCCGCCCGGGCACTCCTTCAGGTT
>CAXTTW010000185.1:0-5771 GCA_964247255.1 uncultured Acidobacteriaceae bacterium | reverse complement strand
CGGTGGCTGCTGCCGCTGAGGAGGAGCCGCCGCCCGTAAGCCCGGTGAGCTTGAGCAGCATCAGGTAGTTGAGCGCGCCCGAAGCCGCGACCGTGCCGTTGCCGGAAGCGGTGCCGACCCCGGTGACGTCAAGCGCGATGTTGTCGGTGGTCAGGTTGTTCGCCTGCTCGCGGATGTTCATCGAGAGCGACTTGATGTTGGTGCCGGAGCCGGTGGCCGAGCCGATCTTGCCGCCGGTGAGCTGCGAAAGCTGGCCGAGCTTGGACCCGAGATCGAACCCGGCGAGCTGCGTGCCGGCCATCTGGACGGGGCCGGAGATCGTCGGCGTCGCAGACGAGCCGGAGATGGTCAAATTGGTCGTGACCGTGCCGCCCCTGAGCTGCGAGCCTTGGGGCAGGGTGATGCCCAGCGCGGGCAGGAAGGCCTCGATCGCGTCGATCGGGACCTGGTTGCCGACAACCTTCATGTTGAGCGCGGTTGTGGGCCCGGAGGACTGGAAGGTGCCCGAAGCGTTGAGCGCGACGCCGCCGACCGAGAGCGTCGCATGCTGGATCTGGCCGGTGTTCGCGTTCAGGTCTTTGGAGAGGGCGAAGTCGACGTCGAGCGGCTTGGGCGAGGGCGTGGCGGCGCGAGCCAGCCGGATACCCTGCACCTGCCCCTTGCCGGCCGCGGAGAGAACCTGCCCGTTCGAGTTGACCTGGGCCTGCATGCCGAGGGTGCCGCCGATACCGGCGTCGGCGGGGAGAATGCCGGCCTGGCCCAGCTGAATGCCCTTCAAGTTGACGTTGGCGGTCACGGGGGTTTGGGCAGCGTCGACTTGGTTGTATGGACCGAGGCGGCCCTGCGCGGCGACCGACCCGGACCCGGGCAGTTGCGCGGTAAGCGTGAACGGCGACTGCGACTTCGGCGTGAGATTAGTAAGTTTGGCGTTGATGGCTTGGTAGACGGTGGGCGGTCCGGCCTTGCCGGGGGTGGTCAGGGTCACGATCCCGTCGGTGATCGAGGCCGTGTCGACCGAGAGGTTCTGGAGGATGCTGGTCTGGTCCTCGGGTTTCGGCGCGGCCTTCGGCTTGGGCGCGTTGGTCTGCGCGATGGTCAGGGCCGGCTTGTTCACGGCGAACTGCGAGATGTGCATCTGCTCGCCGGTCCAGGCGGCGTCGACGGTGAGCGAGTCGATCAGGCCGGAGATGCCTGCGGAGGAATCGACGAAACCGGCGGCGAGCGGGTCGAGGTGCTTGCCTTCGAGGTTGAGGGTGAAGGGGGTCAGCGAGGCGTCACGCTGGTTGATGGGTCCCGCGCTGCCCTTCGCGGTGAGCGTGCCGGACCCGGGAAGGGCGGCCGACAGCGTGAAAGGGAAGGACGTTGCCGAGCCGAAGTTCTTCACGGTCAAGTCGACGTTCGAGTATGTGTGGTCCGGCGCGGCCGCGGTCAATGGGCGCTTGCCGACGGTGATGGACCCGTTCGCGATCTCGATGGATCCGGCGGTCAGCGAGCCCAGGCTCCCCTGTGACGAAGCCGCCTTGGCTTGCGGGGTGGAGGAGGACGCGCCGAGCGAGGAGTAGTTCCAGGTGGTCTTGCCTGCCGCATCCGGGTAGGACTGGAGCAGCGCGACCTTGGGGTCCTGCAGGGTGAAACCCTGAATGTGGACTTCCTTGTGGAGGATCAGCGGGAACAGCTCGACGCGGATCTTGACGGAGTCGGCTTGGAGAAAGGGCGCGTTCGAGAAGCGCGGATCGTCGGCGATCGAAACCTGGTTGGCGACCCGGCCGCCCGAGAAGATGGACAAGGCCAGCTTGCCGATGGTCACCGGGCGGCCGAGGGACTTGGTGGCCTCGGTCTGGATGCGCGCGCGGAAGGAGTCGGCGTTGAGGAAAGCCGGAAGCGCGACCGCCGCGACAACGACGAGGACGACGAGTACGACGACGATGCCGAGGATGAATTTGACGAGCTTGCCCATGGGTGCGGTCTCTCCCGATCTGGTGGCCTGATTGCAGTGAGATGCGCGGCGCTGGGAGGGGTGTTGTTGGATCGGGAACAGATGAGGTCAGGGAGTCTCCGGAGGTAGAAAAGCTTCGTAGGGCGGGCGGATCAGAACTTCGGCGCGCCAGAGCGCATGCAGGATGGGGTCGGGAGACCGGGCCAGCTGGGTTCGGATGTAGCCTGCATCTCCGCTCGGAATATAGAGAAGGTTGCCACCCTTGAGGGCGCGGGCTTCGAGGGCTTTTTCGGCGGCGGCGTCGGCGGGTCGCGAGGTGTTGAACAATCCCATGACAAAGGGCAGCCAGAGCGCGGGGTCCTGCTCCTCGACCGGGTTGAGCTGGATGAAGCGGACGTAGTCGTCGATGACCGCACGAGAGGAAGGTCCGGAGGGAAGGACGATGTACAGGGTATCCAGCATGCTCCGGTACTCCACGAAGCGGCAAAGCGCGCAAGCCTGGCTGCCGGAGTAGTCGAGGCGCGCGCGGTCGAGGAGGAAGCGGACGTCGGACGGGTCGGGCTGGAGGTCCGGGGCGTGGTCGCGGTAGTGGCGGTTGCGGTTGCCGTCGCTGAGCGTGAAGAGGCGCAGGCCGGCCTCCCGGAGATCGTCGTCGAAGGGAACGACGTCGATCTTCGCGGAGCGGCCCGGGGTGCCCTTGAGCTCGCGCGGTTCAATCGCCGGCACGTCGGTCTTCGCGATTGCGCGGAGACTGTTGAAGCGGTCGATCACCTTGGCTCGGTCGAGGGATGCGTCGGCGCAGGTCTCCCCGCCGAGGCCGCGCGTCAGGAAGGACCGGTACGAGGCGAGAAGCTGCGCGGCGGGAACACGCTCGGCGTCGAGCCGGGTAAGGACAGCGGAGACGGCTTTAGTGAGTATCTCCCAGCGGTCCAGTGCGTTGAGTTCACGATCCGTCGGGGAGAGTGCATCGATGGCTCGGGCGAGCGAGCCCGCGAGCGCGGTCCAGGCTTCGCGGTCGAGCTGGGCGGACTGGAGGGCGTCGAGGTAACCGAGGAGGGCGCCGGGCGAGTTGATGGCGGAAACCGCTTCCGGGAGCGGCAGCGTCGGGCCGAACTCAGACCAGGTGGTGAAGTAAGGCCCGTAAAGGGGAACGGCGGCTTGCTCGCAGGAGACCGGGGCAGCAGGGAGCCGGATGGACTGGAAAAGGGCGAGCGCCGGTTCGGAGGAGTGCAGGGCGAGGAGCCGGTGGACGACGCCGAGCTCGATCTCGAGCTGGTCGGCATGGCTGCCGGCGACGGCGAGGCTTTCCTCATGGATCAGTGGCGAATTTTGAGACGGAAACGGACCGCCGTAGAAGAAGTTCGAAGCGAAGTGCGCGGTGGAGGCGCGCTCGGCCAGGTCGAGCAGGCGGCGCTGCTTCTGGGCCGGGGTCAGGAGCGCGGGAGCATGGTCGAGGGCGGAGAAGAGAATGGCCGCCTGGTACTCGACGGGGAGGTGGGCCGTTTCGTCTAGGAGAGAGGAGAGCTCTCTCGCCTGCGGAGGCCGAGCAGCTTTGGGGGCCGGAGGGAAAAAGCTTAGGAAAAGGAGAAGCAGGGTTGTCCAAACCATGACGAGCCGCCTCGGCGCTGGGATCGTTGCGATGGTAGCGGCTTCGGGCGCCCGGAAGCGAGCGCAGAATCAGCGGCGGGGCTTCTCGAGTGCTTCGAGGCGGGCGTTCTGCTCGCCTTGTTCTCGGGAGAACTTGTAGTCTTCCGCATTGAAGGCGTTGAAGCGTGCGCTCATCTCGGCGCGGAGGTCCTTGATGCCGGAGCGGAGCTCGGCGAGCACGGCTTGCATTTCGGAGCGTAGACCGGTTTGCATGGATGCCATCTCGTTGTGCAATTCCCTGCGCAGCTCGGAGATCTGCCTTCCGTTGTAAAGCAGGCCGATGAGGATGACGGCCAGGATCGCACCCAGGTTGTAAATGTCTTGCATGTACCGCCTCGCTGCTTTCACTCTAATACGCGATCACAGGGACGTGAGCGGCAAAACGCTTTCGGGGCGACCTTCATACACCACGGCGACCAGGGGCGAGAATAGAGCCATGGCGGGAACGGATTTCGCGCAGACGGTGAAGGCGCAGGCGGACATCGTTAAGGTTGTCGAGGAGCATGTGCGGCTGCGCAAGGCGGGGGCGCAGAACTGGGTGGGGCTGTGCCCGTTCCACTCGGAAAAGTCGGGTTCCTTCAACGTCCACGCGGCGCGGCAGTTCTTTCACTGCTTCGGCTGCGGGGCCTCGGGCGACGTGTTCACGTTCGTGATGCGGGTTGAAAACGTGCCGTTCCCCGAAGCGGTGCGGGTGGTGGCGGCCAAGTGCGGGATTGCGCTGCCGAAGCGGGAATTTCGTTCAGCCGAGGAGGCGGAGGAGCACCGCGAGCGCGGCAAGCTGCTGGAGCTGCACGAGTGGGCCTGCGCTTGGTTCGAGGAGCAGCTTAAGTCGCCGGAGGGCGCGGGCGCGCGGGAGTATCTGGCCGGAAGGGGGCTTTCGGCCGAGGGGATCGCGAAGTTCAGGATCGGGTTCGCGCCCGATTCGTCTTCGGCGTTGCGGCAGGCGCTGGACCGTCTGTGGAAGCGCAAAATCGCAGGGCAAGAGCAAGCGCCCTCGGGTGGAAGCGGGGGATTGGAGCGCGGCGGCGCAACTGCGGACCGGGCGCTGGCCGGCGCGGGCGGCAGCGAAGCATTCGTCAAGCTGCTGAAGACGGCCGGGCTGTTCACGCAGAAAGAGCAGGAGGACGGCGGGCTGGGGCCGCTCTACCCGCGGTTCCGCAAGCGCATCACCTTCCCGATCATGAACGAGGCGGGGCGGGTGATCGCGTTCACGGCGCGGGCGCTCGACCCGAACGAACGCGCGAAGTACCTGAACTCGCCCGAGACGCCGCTCTACTCGAAGGGGCAGGTGCTCTTCAACCTCGATAAGGCGCGGGGAGTGATCCGGCAGTTCGCGGCGCAGAAGCAGGACTTCGCACTGCTGGTTGAGGGGCAGATGGACTGCATCTCGGTGTCGCTGGCCGGGATCGGCAATGTGCTGGCGACCAGCGGCACGGCATTCACCGAGGCGCAGGCGCGCATCCTGGCCCGGCACACCAGGCGGGTGATCGTGAACTTCGACCCGGACGGGGCGGGGATGGCGGCGGCGGAAAAATCCATCGCTCTGCTGACGGAGGAGGGCTTCGAGGTGCGGGTGGTGGCGCTCGAGGGCGGCCTGGACCCGGACCGTTTCGTGCGGGAGCGCGGAGCGCCGGCGTACATGGAGGCGGTGCGGGGGGCGCGCAAGCACCAGGATTATTTGCTGGACCAGGCGGCGCGGCGGTTCGGGCGTTCGGCGCAGGGCAAAATCGACGCGCTCAACTGGCTCTTGCCCCACATCCGGCGGCTGCCGCACGCGATCGGCCGGGAGGAGTTCGCGGAGGAGGCGGCGCACCGGTTGGGGATCGACGGGGCGGTGGTGCGGCAGGAGCTGAAGGCGGCGGCAGCCGGGCGCAAGTCGGGGATTGAGGCCGTCGCGCCCAGGCTGGCGGACGCGGAGAAGGAGTTGGTGCGGGCGCTGGCGCTGCCGGTGGGGGCGCCGGAGTTCGAGCTGGTGGCGCACGCGATCGGGTCGTGCCCGGAGCGATTCACCGGACTCGCCTCAGAGGCGGCGCTGCGCGCGCTGATGTCGAGGGCCGCGGGGACGGACGCGGTACACGGGCTGCCGGAGGGCTCTCCTGAGCAAAAGCTGGTGGCGCAAGTTTTGTTCGAGGAGAGCGCGCGGCCGCTGGAGATGGGGGAGGTGGAGGCGGCCTTGCGATCGCTGGAG
>CAXTTW010000184.1:0-5791 GCA_964247255.1 uncultured Acidobacteriaceae bacterium | reverse complement strand
GCGGCAGCCTTCGCCTCGGGGATGGGCGTGCGCCTGCGGGCGGCGGCCCAACCTCGATAGCCGCCTTCTGCTACAACGGAGGCATGGTAACTCTGCTTCTGTTCATCCTGCTGCTCTTGTTCGGTCACAACCATGCAGCCGAACGGGCCCAGGCGGGCGCGACCACGCTGCAGCGCTCGTATGTGGAGCGCACCGGGCTCTACACGACGACCGGCTGGTGGAACGCGGCCAACGCCGTCACCACGCTGGTGGACTACACGCGCGCGACCGGCGACCGGCGGTACCTGCCCGCGGTGGCCCACACCTTCGATGCGGCGCAGGTGACGGTTCCGAAGGCGGAGCAGACCGGCGACCTGGCGAAGATGACCGGCTTTCCCGGCTTCCTGAACGACTACTACGACGACGAGGGCTGGTGGGCGCTCGCCTGGATCGACGCTTTCGACGCGACCCACGAGCCGCGCTACCTCTCCATGGCCCGGTCGATCTTCGCGGATATGGCGGGCGGATGGGACGAGACCTGCGGCGGCGGCATCTGGTGGTCCAAGGACCGGACCTACAAAAACGCGATCGCGAACGAGCTTTTCTTTTCCGTGGCGGCCCACCTGGCGGCCCGGACCCAGACGCCGGAGTACGCGGACTGGGCGCGGCGTGAGTGGCGGTGGTTCGGGGGCTCGGGCATGGTGAACCGGCAAGGGCTGGTGAATGACGGGCTGACGATCGACAAGGCTTCGGGCGCGTGCACCAACAACGGGCGCACCGTGTGGACCTACAACCTGGGCGTGCTGGTGGGGGCGCTGGCGGAGTGGTCGAAGGCGGAGGGTGAGCAAGCGCGGCTTGGGGATGCCGCCAAGTTCGCCTCGGCGGCGCTGGACCACATGACCGGGCCGGACGGGGTGCTCCACGAGCCCTGCGAGCCCAAGTGTGGGCCGGATGGGGTGCAGTTCAAGGGCATCTTCGTACGCAACCTGTCCGCCCTGAACGCGGCATCGCCAGACAAGCGCTGGAAGCAGTTCGTGAAGGTGAATGCGGACAGCCTGTGGAAGCTGGACCGCGCGCCGGGCGACGTGCTGGGCCTGGTATGGAGCGGGCCGGTGGCGGAGGCGAACGCGGGAACGCAATCCTCCGCTCTGGACGCCCTGGTGGCGGCGGCCGCGCTGGGGAAGAAGCGCTGAACGGGTGCTTTCGCCTCATCGTATTGGGTCATCATCCTGAGCGCAGCGGCAGCGCTTACGACGAAGGACCTGGTTTCCCTCCGTCGCGCGAGGCAAGCAGGTCTTTTACCGCTGCGCTCCTCAGAGGGTGTGTGAGAAGTCAACGGCAACAGAGAAATGGGTCATCCTGAGCGAAGCGAAGGATCTATTCTTGCTTCTTTGTGGGCTGAAAGCAGATCCTTCGTCGCTTTGCTCCTCAGGATGACCCTTGCTTTCGAATAGAAAGCGGCTTCAAGGGAACCGGCCCGCTCTCGGATAAAGAGCAGGCCGGCACAGAGCGTTACTTCACCGTGACCATTTCCCGGCTCCCTGCCGCTTCCTTGCTCTCCGCGGCCTCTTTCAGGCCGGCGGCCTTATCCGTCCGCTCCCAGCCGAAGTCGGCGCCGGTGCGGCCGAAATGGCCGTAGGCGGCGGTTTGCCGGTAGATGGGTTTGCGCAGGTCGAGCGACTCGATGATGCCCTTGGGCGTTAGCTGGAATTGCTCGCGGACCAACCGCTCCAGCTCCCGCGCGGGCACGGAGCCGGTGCCGAACGTGTCAACCAGCACGGAAACCGGCTCGGCAACGCCGATCGCGTAAGCCAGCTGCACCTCGCAGCGCTCCGCCAGGCCGGCCGCGACGATGTTCTTCGCGATATACCGGGCCATGTACGCAGCCGAGCGGTCCACCTTTGTCGGGTCCTTGCCGGAGAACGCGCCACCGCCGTGCCGGCCCATGCCGCCGTAGGTGTCGACGATGATCTTGCGCCCGGTCAGCCCGGTGTCGCCCATGGGTCCGCCGATGACGAAACGCCCGGTCGGGTTGATGTGGTATTTCGTGTCCACGTCGAGCAGGTGCGCGGGCACCACCACCTGAATGACATCCTTGAGCACGTCGGCGCGCAGCTTGTCGGTCGCGACCTCTTCGGCGTGCTGGGTCGAGATGACGACCGCGTCCACGCGCACAGGCTTGCCCGTCGCATCGTACTCGACCGTGACCTGGCTCTTGCCGTCGGGCCGCAGGTACGGGAGCTGCCCGGACTTGCGAACCTCGCTCAACCGCCGGGTCAGCTTGTGCGCGAGCGAAATCGGCAGCGGCATCAGCTCCTCGGTTTCATTGGTCGCGAAGCCGAACATCATGCCCTGGTCGCCCGCGCCGCCCGTATCCACGCCCATCGCTATGTCGCCGGATTGCTTGTTGATCGAGGAGATCACCGCGCATGTATTTGAGTCGAAGCCGTAGACCGCGTCGTTGTAGCCGATGTCGTTCACCACTCCCCGGACCAGCGTTTGGAAATCGACGTAGGCCTTCGTGGTAATCTCGCCGGCGATGACGACCAGGCCGGTCGCGGTGAGGGTTTCGCAAGCGACGCGCGAGTACGGGTCCTGCGCGAGGCAGGCGTCCAGGATGGCGTCGGAGATCTGGTCGGCGATCTTGTCGGGATGGCCCTCGGTGACCGACTCCGAGGTAAAAAGAAATTTATCGCGTGATGGCACTACTTCCTCCAGGGCGGCAGGCGGGACCGGTCCGTTCCAGGGTCCGCGGGCGCGCATCCCTGATGGATGCCGTTTTCAGGGGTGCCTGGGCGAAACTCGGCGGTTCGCGGTTTACTCCGGCGGCATCGGTGCAGGAAGCCGGCGCGAACCCTCCTTACCAGCCCTCTATGCTACTTGAGCCGGGCAAGCGGGGTAAGAGCGCCGGGGCCGAAGTGCGTCAAAACCGGGGCGAACGGGGACGCCCTCGCGTTCGCGCGCGCGGCGTCAGCCTGAGCTCCCAGATGAACAGCGTGAGCAGCAGGCACTGCAACCCGCCGAAGCCGAGCACGAACCGAACGTAATTGAGCAGGAGGCCGGGCAGAGTGTCGAAGCCGGCCATGCTCATGTTAGTGACGACCGCGAAGCTCCAGGGGAAGGTGAGCAACTGCAGCGTCGCGAACCCCGAAGCAAACCCGCGCCCCTGCGCGAGCCCGGCAAGCCACACTCCGTGGAGCACCGCCATGTAGGCAGCCGTGATGTACAAGAGCGCGGGGTAGCGCGAATGGCGCGCGCGCAGCAGGGCGGCGGCCAGGATGAGCAGCCCGCCGAAGACTGCCACGGCGGCGGCGATCGAGATGTCTCGGGAAACCATGCCTGTTCAGGGTATCGGCAAAGGGGCGCGGCTGCCTTAGCGGCAAAGCGGCGGCGGCGCGGGCTGGTTCCGAATAAGAAAGCGTTTAGAGCGAGTTCCATTTCGGAACGGGAGCCCTGAACCGGCGCGCCTAGAGCCTCAACCTTGGTCCGCCCGGGCCGATAACGGCTGTGCAGACACTTGAAGGAGGGCAGGGGAAGGATGGCAGGCGTGTCACGTCGGCGCGAGCGGCAAGGCCTTGTGGAATACGCGCTCGTTCTCCTGCCGGTATCGCTGACGGCCTTCGCACCTATGCGGGCGTCGGTTTGCGGGTCTTGAACCTGTGGGGACCTGGCTCGTGTGCCTCAGACGGTTCCCGCGCTATGGCAGCCCGTCGGTTTAAGGCGGCTTCGGCTCGCCCGCTACCCTCGCCCCGCGCCAAGGAGGCGTAGATGCGGAGTTCCGGGAGGGTGCAGCCCAGCAGTCTTCGCCTGCAGGAAGCCCAGCACGTACCAGGTGAAGAGCGCGAGCAGGAGAAGCATCGCCGCCACCCCGGCCCAGCGCATGCGCTCGTCCGGGTCCAGCTTCGAGGCTGGGTCCGAGTTCTCGCCCTTGCGCGCGTTGCCGACGTTTTGGGCGAACTCCATCCAGCTTCGGTCGTCATCCTTGATCTCGCCGCTTTCCCGGTAGGCTGAAAGGTAGCGCCCGACCCAGGCTTCCTCGTCGAGACCGCAAGCCCGCGCGTAGCCGCGCACGATGCCCTTGTTGAGCACGCCGCCGGGCAGCGCCGCGAACTGCTCCTGCTCGAGCGCGATGAGGTGGCGGCCGCTGATCTTGGTCGAGCCCGTGATGCTTTCGAGCCCGATGCCCCGGGCCTCCCGTTCCCTGCGCAGCTCCTGTCCAAACTGTCCCATCACGCCGTCCCTTACTGACCGCCGGTTTGCTGCTCCTGCACGTACGGTAGTGCAGGCAGATAGCCGAGTCAAAGCCCGTTTCGGGCCGAAAACGCGGGTTCCATTACGAAAGTACCGTTGGCGCAGCATCGTCATGAAGCATGAGGGCGGATGGCCGCTTTGCTACACTCTGGAGTGCGCCCAGGCCGGGCCGGGGAGCTCTCTTTTGAACAGATTGATCGTCGGCAACCTCCTGTACCGGCCGGTTCGGACCGTGATTACCGTGTTCGCGGTCGCGCTTGAAGTGGTCATGATCCTGTCGATCGTCGGCGTGCTGCTCGGGCAGCTTTCGAGCTCGCGCGACCGCACCAGCGGTATCGGGGCCGACATGACCGTCCGCCCACCCAACGCCAGCTTCTTTTCAGGCGTGGGCGGCGCGCCGGTCCCGGCGAGGATCGCCGAGGTGCTGAGCAAACTGCCGCACGTCGCCGTGGCCGCGCCGGTGATCACGGACCTGAGCACCGCAGGCTCCATCGAGACCATCTGGGGCATCGACTATGCGAGTTATGACGCGCTTAAGCCGTTCGTCTTTCTAGACGGCGGCCCCTTCCGGGAGCCGAACGACGCCATCGTCGACGACTATTTCGCCCGGTCCGACAAGGGCCACCGCGTCGGCGAGACCATCACCATCAAGGGCGCGCCGTTCCGTATCTGCGGCATCGTCCGGCACGGCAAAGGCGGGCGCAAGTTCGTGCCCATTCGCACGCTCGGCACCATGCTCGGCAGCCCTACGAATGCCTCGCTGTTTTACCTGCGCAGCGACGACGCGGCCAACCAGGACTTGATCAAGCGCGAGATCCATGCCTCGCCCGGGCTGGGCGGCTACGAGGTGCAGACGCTCGACGAGTGGCTGTCGCAGATGACCCCCGAGCACCTTCCGGGGCTTACCCCCGCGCTCGACACGGTCATCGGCATCGCCACGATCGTGGGCTTCCTGGTCGTTTTCCAGTCCATGTACACGGCCGTCACGGAGCGCACGCGCGAGATCGGCATTCTCAAGTCGCTCGGCGCGTCCCGCGGCTACATCGTCCGGTCTATTCTGCGTGAAACCGCGCTGCTCACCATCGCTGGCATCGTGCTCGGGGTCGGCCTCACCGTACTGGCCAAGTACGGCATCGCTTACCGGTTCCCGACCATTCCCTTCATCGTGAGCTGGCAGTGGCGCGTGCGCGGGCTTTCAATCGCGTTCTTCGGAGCCATGCTCGGCGCGTTGTACCCGGCCCTTAAGGCAGCCGGCAAGGATCCGATTGACGCGCTGGCCTACGAGTAAGCCCGGACTCGCGGGCCTGTTGGTTTGTGTGCTGTACGTGCTGCACTGGCCGCACCTGCTTGCGGACTTCCCGAACGGCACGCCCTACCTGGACTGGGCCAAATACACCGACGAAGGCTGGTACGGCAAGGCGGCGATCCAGTCCGTGCTGCACGGGTCCTGGTACGTACCCGGGGACTTCAACACCGCCGTCGCGCTGCCGGTGTGGCCGGCAGTGCTGTGGGCGGCGTTCAAGCTCACGGGTGTTTCGATGTTCGCGGCGCGCGCCTTGGC
>CAXTTW010000183.1:3726-5796 GCA_964247255.1 uncultured Acidobacteriaceae bacterium | reverse complement strand
CGACTAGGACGCGTGCGCGCTCCCCGTCTCCTACGGCGAGCGGTCGGAAGCGCGCGAGCTGGAGGCGGCCCGCGCCGTGGCGTCCGCGCTCGGCATTTCCGACTTTCTGCACCTGCGATCGGACCTTTTCCGGCGCATCGGCGGCTCGGCCCTCACGGACCCTTCCATCGCCATTCCCGATGCTCCGGAGACGGTCGGCGCGGAGATCCCCGTCACCTATGTCCCGTTTCGCAACGCCCACTTCCTGAGCGCCGCGGTGAGCTGGGCGGAGGTGCTGGGGGCGGAGCGCATCTTTATAGGCGCGGTGGAGCAGGACTCCTCCGGCTACCCGGACTGCCGTCCGGCGTACTACGAGGCATTCCAAAAGCTGGTCCGGACCGGCACGAAAGAGGGCACGATCCGCATCGAAACGCCGCTGATCCGGATGAGGAAAAACGAGATCGTGCGGCTCGGGGTTGAGTTGGGTGCGCCCTTGCGTGTAACGTGGTCCTGCTACGGGGCCGAACGGGAAGCCTGCGGCGTGTGCGACAGCTGTGTGCTGCGCCTGCGCGCGTTTGCCGAGGCCGGCGTGCCCGACCCGATCCCCTACGCGGCGCGAGCCGACGGGGACGCACCCGAGAAGAAAAGAGGAGAACGATGAACGTACCCAAACTCCCGGCAACAGCGTTGTCCCTTAGCGCCCTGAGCTTGTCCTGCCTGACGGCGCTGGGCCAGGCCAAACCGACCGGCAGCATCCACGGGCAGGTCACGGATCCGGCGGGCGCGCCTATCGCGAACGCGATCATCGTGGTGACGCCGGATGCGAAGGCGGCCAAGTACCAGTTCACCGCGGACGCGAACGGGGCCTACAAGGGCGACGGCATCGAGCCCGGCACGTACGTGGTCGAGCTGCAGCCCGCGGGCAAACCTGTCGACCTGTCCAAGCCGGTCGACGTGTTCCAGAACGTCAAAATCGACGCCGGGGCCGACCTGACGGAAAACTTCGACCTGACCCGCGCAGAGTACCTGGCGAAGCTCACCCCCGAGCAGCGCAAGCAGATCGAGGATGTGAAGGCCAAGAACTCCGAGGCGCTCAAGGCCAACTCGGTGATCAAGAATCTGAACGCCGACCTTCAGACCGCGCGCGCCGATATCAAGAGCAAGAACTACGCGGAAGCCGACACGCTGATGACCAAGGATTCGCAGCTCAAGCCCGACGCGGCGGTCATCTGGCTGGAGCTGGGCAACGCGCAGACAGGCGAGAAGAAATATCCGGAAGCGGCGACCTCGCTCCAGAAGGCGATCTCGCTCGAAGCGGCGAACCCGAAGCCGAACGCGGAGCTGCTGGGCGGCGCGAACAACGCCCTCGGGGAGGCGATGGCCGGGCAGAACAAGGTTCCCGACGCGCAGGCGGCGTACGAGGCCGCGGCGAAGGCCAACCCGTCCGCGGCCGGTACGTACTACACCAACGAGACCATCATCCTGGCGCGGTCGGGCCAGGCGGGCGATGCGGTGACCGCGGCGGCGGATAAGGCGATCGCGGCGGATCCGAACAAGCCGATCCCCTACTACCTCAAGGCGCAGTCGCTGATCTCGAAGGCGACCGTGGACCCCAAGACGCAGAAGATCCAGGCGCCGCCGGGCTGCGCGGAGGCCTACCAGAAATACCTGGAGCTCGCGCCGGATGGGCAGTTCGCGGCGGACGCGAAGAACATCCTGGAGAGCATGGGGCAAAAGGTCAATACGAAGTACACGGCGGGGAAGAAGTAACTATTCGCTTCGGCAAGGGTGCCCGGAAACCGGGCATCCCACGATTTTGCGCGCACGGCGGTTGACTTTTGGGCTTCGCGGGCGTTCCAATCAGTTGTGAACGCGGAAGATTTCCCCGGTGTTGCGTACCACCGGGGGATCTGGTCACCGCTTTCGCAGCAGCCGGACCAAGGTGCAGACTGCCAGGATCGTTAGGCCGTCAAGCTTCACGATCATCAGCAGATGCACCCAGGATGTCTTTCCATCCATAGGTCACCTCCATCAGGGAATCGGGGAGAAACGGTGAAAAAAGCGCAAACACCCTATAGATAAACCACCCAA
>CAXTTW010000183.1:0-3716 GCA_964247255.1 uncultured Acidobacteriaceae bacterium | reverse complement strand
GGACCCACCCTGAGGGAATGGGGGGTCGGCGTTCCCACCGGGCTAACGCCGGATGGCTGTTCCCAGCCAACCTCGTTGTGCCGCCACGCAACCTGTTGAAGATGGCTCCAGTGTAGAGCCGCCGACCGCTCTCCCAGACACACCGAAGTAATGCCGTGCGCGTTTGTCTCTACACTCCTCCTATGAGTGTTCTGTCCTACGACGAAGCGGCAGCCCGGGTGCGCGCGGAAGCCGCGAAACTAAATTCAACCGGAACGGAAGAGGTAAGCCTCCAGCAAGCGCGAGGTCGTGTGCTGGCCGAGCCGGTCACAGCGGACCGCGACCAGCCGCCGTTTCCCCGGGCCCCCCCGGACGGCTTTGCCGCGCGAGCCGCCGACTGGCCCGGGCCGCTGCGAGTCGCGGGTATGCTGCGCGCGGGCGAAAGCTGGTCCAGCCCCGTCCCGGAACGCGCATGCCTGGAAATCATGACCGGCGCGCCCGTGCCGCCGGAGCTGGACACAGTCGCGATGGTGGAGCACTGCACGCGCGAGGGCGACCGGGTGATTCTCGACCCGGACCGCAGTCTAAAGCCGGGCGAAAACATCGTCGCGCGCGGGGCGGAGGCACTTGCCGGGGCAGTCCTGGTGCCCGCGGGCACGCGGCTCACCGTCCACGGGCTCGCGGTCGCGGCGGCTTGCGGTTACCCGCGCCTGCGGGTGTTCGTCAAACCGCGAGTCGCGATCCTGGCCACGGGCGACGAGCTGGTCGAGCTTACGGCCACCCCCCTACCGCATCAGATCCGCAACTCAAACACCTGGACCCTGGCCGCGCAGGTGGAGGAGCTTGGAGGCGAGCCGGTAATGCTGCCGCCCGCGCCCGATGACGCTCAGGCCCTGCGCGCCGCGCTCGATCAGGCGCTGGCCGGCGCGGAGATGCTGCTGGTTTCAGGCGGCGTGTCCATGGGCAAGTTCGACATGGTCGAACCGGCGCTGGCGGACCTGGGTGCGCGCTTCCACTTCACCGGCGCGAAGATCCAGCCGGGAAAGCCGGTCGTCTTCGGCTCGGCCGCGGGCAAGCCGTTTTTCGGGCTGCCCGGCAACCCTGTTTCCACTATGGTCTGCTTTGCGCTGTTCGCCGCGCCGGTACTTGCCGCTCTCGGAGGGGAGCCGGAGTACGCACTCCCGTTCGCCGAGGCACGGCTGAGCAAGCCATTGGGAAACAAGCCGGGGCTCACGCGGTTCCTCCCCGCCCTGCACACGCACCCGGAGGTCGACCCGGTCGCCTGGCAAGGCTCGGGCGACCTGGCCGCCACGGCGCGGGCGAACTGCTTTCTCGTCGTCCCGCCCGATGCTGAAGGCATCCCGGCAGGCGCGGCGGTTTCGATCCTCTTGAGCTGAGATAGCCTTGAAGGATGACCGAAACAAAGCTCTCCCACTACGGCGCGGACGGGCAGGCGCGCATGGTGGATGTAAGCGGCAAGACGGCGACCCGGCGCGAAGCGGAGGCCGAGGCGTTCGTGGCGCTCGCGCCGGCGGTGCTCCAGGCGCTGCCGCGTAATCCCAAGGGCAATCCGCTCGAAGTCGCGCGGTTCGCCGGAATCCAGGCGGGCAAGCGCACCAGCGAGCTGATTCCCATGTGCCACCCTTTGCCCCTAACATTTCTGGACGTGACCGCGACGGTGGTGGAGACCGGCGTGATCATCCGCGCCACCGCGGCGACCGTGGCCAGCACCGGTGTCGAGATGGAAGCCCTGACCGCGGCCTCGGTCGCCGCGCTGACGGTGTACGACATGTGCAAGGCGCTCGACAAAAGCATCGCGATCGAGCAGGTCCGGCTCACGCGCAAGACCGGCGGCAAGGGCGGGGCTTACGTGCGCGAGGAGACCCCGCAAGGATGAGCATGGAGCAAACGCACGCGCCAGCACACGCGACCGGCCACGAGAAGACCAACGCAACCAGCGCGCCGCCGCCGCCCGCGCCCCACAGGACCGTCTTCGACTCCGCGCACTGGCAAGCCGTCGCGCTCGGCACCGTCGTGGTTTGCCTCGCGATCACCGTCGGCCTGGCGGTCCACAGCGTGCTCTTCCGCATCCTGGCCCGCTTTCGACATAAGGACGTGAAAGCTTCGCCGGTGCTGCACATCCTGAACAGCCGCCTGCGCCGGCCGGCGTTGTGGATCACGCTGCTGACCGCGGTCGGAGCGGTGCAGCCGTTTCTTTCGATCGACGAGCCGCTGCACGGGCAGATCGGCAAGGCGCTCGCCATCGCATGGCTTTTAGCCTTCGGCTGGCTCATGATCTCGAGCGTGTACGTCTTCGAGGACGTGGTGCTGCTGCGCTACACGGGCCCCAGCGCGGCGGACGACGTGCGCGCGCGCCGGGTCCGGACGCAGCTGGTGCTGATGCGGCGGCTGGCGATCCTGCTGCTCATGGTGCTTACCGCCGGGCTGATTCTGAGCCTGTTCCGCGATTCGGCGATCTGGCAGTACGGCGCGGGGCTGCTGGCCTCGGCCGGTCTGGCCAGCCTCGTGCTTGCAACTGCCGCCAAATCGAGCGCGTCCAACCTGCTCGCGGGCATCCAGATCGCCCTCACGGAGCCGATCCGGCTCGACGACGTCGTCATCGTCGAGGGCGAGTATGGCAAGGTTGAGGAGATCACGACGACCTATGTCGTGGTCGCCTTGTGGGACTACCGCCGGCTCATCCTGCCCCTGACCTACTTCATCGAAAAGCCCTTCCAGAACTGGACCCGCGAGCACTCCGACTTGATGGGAACGGCGTTTCTCTACGTCGACTACTCGGTCCCCGTCGAGGCGCTGCGGACCGAGTTCTTCCGCCTGATCGAGGACGCGCCGCAGTGGGACGGCAAGATCAAGGCCTTGCAGGTGACGAATTTGTCGGAGCGCGCGATGGAGATCCGCTGCCTGCTGAGCGCGCGCAACGCCGGCGATGCCTTCGACCTGCGCTGCATCGTGCGCGAGGGCATGATCGCCTTTGTGCAGCGCGAGTACCCGGAGGCGTTTCCGCGCACGCGTATAGCCGCGCTGGGCGGCGGCTTAGGCGAGCCTCCCGGCACCGGTCAGACCGCTTCAGCCAGGTAAACGCCAAACCAGCTCTGCTCATCGGTCCACACCGGTCCCGGCTTGAAACCCGCATCGGCCAGCAGAGCGCGCACACCCGCGCCCGTGAATTTATAGCTGTTTTCGGTGTGGATGGTTTCACCCGCGCTGAAGTCGAGCCGGAGTTCGAGCGCGGGGATCGAGACGGTTTGCGCGCGGGTGGAACAAAGGTGCATCTCGATGCGCGAGGCTTCGGCGTTCCAGCGGGCTTCGTGCGACCAGGCGCTCAGGTCGAAATCAGCCCCGAACTCGCGGTCGATGCGGCGCAGGACGTTGCGGTTGAACTCCGCCGTGACCCCTTCGGCGTCGTCGTAGGCGGCCAGCAGCAGCTCCGGGGCCTTCACCTGGTCGACGCCGAGCAGCAGGCGGTCGCCGGGCGCGAGCTGGCGGCGCACGGAAGCGAGCAGGGCCGCGGCGGTGGCGGGCTCGAAGTTGCCCAGGCTGGAGCCGATGTAAAGCACAAGTTTCCGGCCCTTGCTCAAAGGCCCCAGCCCTTCGGTGTAGTCGGCGACGCGGGTGTGGACGCGCACCCCGGGGATCCGCGCTTCGAGGTGCCGGCGGGCTTCGGCCAGGGCGGACTCGGAGACGTCGATCGCATGGTAGTCCACCGTGCCCTGCGC
>CAXTTW010000182.1:0-5807 GCA_964247255.1 uncultured Acidobacteriaceae bacterium | reverse complement strand
CAACCTGTCCATCACCGGCTCGCTCGCGACCATCCTGTGGCTGCTCGCGCTCCGCCGCGAGAACGTCCACGTTTCCGCTCTCGACTTCCTGAAAGTCGGCGCGGTCGCCATGCCCGGGGCGCTGGCAGCTGCCGTCGGCGCCGCCCTGCTCACGCACTAAGGAGAACCCATCATGAAAACGTCCCTGATCTTCCCGTTCATCATCCTGGGCGGCGCGCTGCAGGCCTGCGGTGCCGCCATGAACGGCCAACTCAAGCACTCGCTCGTCAACCCCTACCTGGCCTCGACTGTCTCCTTCGCGCTCATTACCTTCTTGTTCGCGGGCCTTTTCTTGATTTTTCCCAACCCGCTGCCATCGGCGCGGGATATCGCCGGCCTGCCCTGGTGGGCGGTGGTCGGCGGCCTGGTCGGCGCGGTGCAGGTCTACGCCGGGCTCACGCAGGTCAACAAGGTCGGCGCAGGGCCGTTCATGAGCTTTACCGTAACGGCCTCACTGCTCGCCTCGCTCGCCATCGACCACTACGGCTGGTTCCGCATGGACCAGCACCCCATGAGCTGGCCGCGCGCGCTGGGCGGGGCACTGCTGATCGCCGGCGTCGCGCTGATCGCGAAATTCTAGAGCCGTTCTTGAGTGATCGTGGCCTTTTCCGATTTTGTTTCGTGCTTCTTCGGTCTACATCGACTCCAAAACAGCCCTAGACCCGCACCAGCACCACGCTTGCCGCCGGCAGCTCCAGCTTGGCGAGTGACGCGGGCCCGCCCGTGCCCAGGGTCCACACCTCGCCCGGCTCACGCGGTCCGGTTCCGAATGCGACGCCCGTCTTGCTCTCGAGCGCGGGCCCGGTCAGCCGGACCACCTCCGCGTTCCCGCCCCGCATTCCTCGTACGGCCAGCTCCATCGGTTCGGCGTCCTTGTTGAAGACCGCCAGCAGCTTCGGCCCCGCGTAGGCCGTCACGTTCGCCCCCGCTGCCAGCCCGGTCAGTTCGGTCCGCAGCAGCTTCACCCCGGCGAACCGCGCAGCGAGCCACATCCCGTAGAAGTCCGGCCTGGCGGATGAGTGCCCGTCCCGGCCCGTCGCGATCGGCGTGTACACCCCCAAACCGCCTCCATGGAGGTTTACCCCGGCCACTCCGCGCGCGGCCAGGTCCAACAGGAAATCTCCCGCCCACAACGCGGAGGCCAGCGTGTCGCTCACTCCCGGCTTGCCGCCGTTGTAGCAGGAGTTGCCCTCGCTCATCCGGAACGGCAGTCCGGTCGCCTTGGCCGCGGCGATGGCCGGGTACACGTCGGAGGCGATCTTCGCGCCCGGATGCAGGAGCAGATCGATGTTCATGCGCGGATCCTTCGGGGGTCCCTCGGCGTAGTAATGCGTGGTCAGCGCCTGCACCGCACCCTTCGCGTCCCCGGCGAACCGGCCCACCCAAGCCGCGTCGAACGCGCAGTCCGGCCCCGCGATTGGCACCCGCGGCAGCTTCGCGTGCACCGCCGCGTACATGGCCTTCCAGGCCGCGAGGAACTCCTCGTAGGTCCAGCGAGTTTCTTTCGCCTCCGACGCGAGCACGTGGTTGAACAAGTCCGGCTCGTTGCCGAACTGGAGTGCCAGCAGCTTCGCGCCACAAGCATCGGCGACGTAGGCGGCTTCCTCGGCGGCGGCCTCCGGTGTGCCGTAGCGCAGGTTCAGTCCGTAAATCAGGTCCCATCCGGTCGCGTCGAGGAAGCCGCGCAGGTTGCGGATCGCGGCGGGCGTGATCGGGTACGCGCCGGGCTTTTGCTTCTCGACGCTCGCGCCCAGGTCGGGCCCGTAGGGCAGGGCGTCGTGCTCGTCGCCCTGCGCCTGGGGGTTCCAGACCGTGAAGGCGCTGGTGTTGCCGCCGATGCGCAGCACGCCCTTGCTGCCCAGAGTGCGGAACAGCGCGACCAGCTCCTTGTTTTCCGGCGCGAAGTAGCCGGGGTGCACCAGCTGCGCCGACTCGTAGCTCAGCCCGGTGAAGTTCGCGGGCACCTCGGCGAGTGTTTGGGCGGTGTGCACGGTCAGCACGGCCCGGCCGCTACCCTGGGCCGCAAAGGCCGGCAGCGCATTGGCCACACCCGCGGCGGCGAGCGCGTGCAAGATCTCACGACGTGACTTGAGCCTCGTTTGCTGCATAGGCAAACCCTCCCCGGTGAACGAGGACGAGTGTACCTGTTTTCGGGGAGAACGGAGCGAGAAGGATGGAGATGGAGGCGCGGGCCGGGATCGAACCGGCGCATAAAGGTTTTGCAGACCTCTCCCTTACCACTTGGGTACCGCGCCGGAAAACTCACCAGCCGTGCAGGGCGAAGCGGCTGGAGCGGGAGACGGGACTTGAACCCGCGACCCTCGCCTTGGCAAGGCGATGCTCTACCACTGAGCTACTCCCGCGTGGGTACAGCTTTAATCTACCCAACCATGCAGGCCCGGTCAAACCGGCTTCGCGGGCGCGAGCCCCCACCCGTAGCGCAGCAGCGGCTCGGCCCGTTGCGCGAACGCGGCGGCCCGGTCCACCACCGCCCGGCCGGCCAGCGCCTCGGGCGGGAGAGGCTCCTGCACGATGCAGCTCCGGAGCCGCAGCAGCGGGGCGGCGGGGGTGTCCGCGAACCGCTCAAACCCCCTGGGCAGACGGGTGAGCGTGTCCGCCCGGTCGAGCGGCAGAGCCCGGTCGATCGCGAGCAGCTCTTCGGGCGAGTCCGCGATCCGGTCCCGCCAGCGACCGAGCGCAGCCTTCTCCGGCTGCCAAAAGCCCGCCGCCACAAACGAGCCCGCCGGATCGATGTGCAGGTACACGATCCCGTCCACGCGCTTGTCGCCGTCGCGGTGCAGCGCGCTCGCGACGTTGGTCTTGAACGGCGTCTTGTCGTTGGAGAACCGGATGTCGCGGTAGATCCGGAACACCGGGTTGCGCTGCCGGGGCACCACCGGCAGCCCGGCCTCATGCAGCACCCCGGCGAGCTCCCGCGCCAGTGCGAGCATGGGCCCGGCGAGCAGCCGCTCGTACTCCTCCTTGCGCTCGGCGAACCACTCCCGGTCGTTGTTGCGCTTGAGCCTGCGCAGAAACGGCAGCGCCCCCGCGGGAAATCCGGTGAATGCGGGTTCTTCCATCGTCCCAACCTCCTGCACATTCCCGTTATACCCGCCAAGCCGCGACTTTCCGGGCGCGGCGGGGCGCAAACACGGTCTGTCCGGCATCCCACACTCGGAATGCACACAGACCCCCTCGCACGCGCCTGCCCCGTCGGCGCGGAACCCACCCCGCAAGGCACCCACTTCCGCGTATGGGCCCCAGACCACGCCCGCGTCGCCGTCGCGCTCGAAGGGCAGGCCCCGCTCGCCATGGAGGCTGAAGGTAACGGCTACTGGCGCTTGCTCGCTCCGTCCGCGAAAGCCGGCGACCGCTACCGGATCGAGCTCGACGGGGCGGCGTTCCCCGACCCCGCCTCCCGCCGGCAGCCGGAGGGACCAGATGGCCCGTCTGAGATCGTGGACGCCCGCGCGCATGCCTGGAGCGACGCCGAAGCAGGCTGGGGGGGCCGCGCGCTCGAAGGCCAAGTCCTCTACGAGCTGCACATCGGCACCTTCACCCCGGAGGGCACCTTCGCCGCAGCCGGGCGCGAGCTGCCCCGCCTGGCCGCGCTCGGCATCACCGTTTTGGAGCTGATGCCCGTCGCGCAGTTCGCCGGGGCGCGCGGATGGGGCTACGACGGCGTGGACCTGTGGGCGCCGCACAACAGCTACGGCACCCCAGACGAGCTGCGCGAGCTCATCGACGCCGCCCACCGGAACGGGCTGGCGGTGCTGCTCGACGTGGTCTACAACCACCTGGGGCCGGACGGGAACTACCTGAAACAGTTCAGCCCCGGCTACTTCGCCGCCGAGCCGACGGAGTGGGGCGACGCCATCAACTTCGACGGCGCGAACTGCGGGCCGGTCCGCGAGTTCTTCCGCGAAAACGCCGCGTACTGGATCCGCGAGTTCCACTTCGATGGCCTGCGCTTCGACGCGACCCAATCCATCAAGGACAACGGCAGCCAGGGCAGGCAGATTCTCGCCGAGATCGCCGAAGCTGTCCGCACGGCGGCGAATGGCAGAAAAACGATCCTGGTCGCCGAAAACGAGCCCCAGCAAACCTCGCTGCTGCACCCCGAGCACGAAGGCGGCTGCGGGCTCGACGGCATCTGGAACGACGACCTGCACCACTCGATGATGGTGCGGCTCACCCACAAGCGCGAAGCCTACTACTCCGACCACATGGGGCGCGCGCAGGAGTTCGTCTCAGCCGCCAAGCGGGGCTTCCTGTTCCAGGGCCAGCATTACGGCTGGCAGGGGCAGGCCCGCGGCCACTCCACCCGGGGGCTCGCGCCGCAGCGGTTCGTCACGTTCATCGAGAACCACGACCAGGTCGCCAACACCGACACCGGCTCGCGCGTCCGTTTTCGCGCGCACCCGGGCGTGTACCGCGCGCTCACCGCCTACTGGCTGCTCACCCCAGGCACGCCCATGTTCTTCCAGGGGCAGGAGCGCGGCGCGCGCGCCCCGTTCCTGTACTTCTGCGATCACAACGACGACCTGAACAAGGCAATCCGGCGGGGCCGCAGCCAGTGGCTCCGGCAGTTCCCCTCGCTCGCGTCCGACGACGCCCAGGCGGCGCTGTTCAACCCATCGGACGAGGACACCTTTACCCGCTGCAAGCTCCGGCCCGGCGACCGGGACGACGCGATCCTGGCCCTGCACGAAGACCTTCTGGAGTTGCGCCGCGAGGATCCCGTGCTCCGCCGGCAGACCGACGCGGTACTCGACTGTGCCGTACTCTCGGAGGAGTGCTTCCTTCTACGCTTCTTCGCGGAGGAGGGCGACCGCCTGCTGATCGTCAATCTCGGCGTCGACCTGGACCTGCCGCACGCACCCGAGCCGCTGCTCGCGCCGCCCGAGGGTACGGCCTGGACGCTCGCCTGGTCGTCCGACCACCATCGCTACGCCGGTTCCGGCGTCGGCTCCCCCATCCTTGAAACGGGCTGGCGCATCCCCGGCGCCGCCGCCGTTCTGCTTACCCCCGCAAAGGCTTCCGCGGCTTGATGACCGACGCCTCCGCCCCCCTGCTTACGCGCACCATTTCCCTCCTGCCCGGCGAGCCCGGACGCGACCGCCGCGCGCTCGAGTCCGAGTGGATCGTCACCAACGGCCTGGGCGGCTACGCCTCCGGCACCCTCGCCGGCATCGACACGCGCCGCTTCCATGGTTGGCTGGTCGCCGCGCTGCCCGCCCCGCACGGCCGCACCATGATGCTCAACCAGCTCGAGGAGACTCTGGTCATCGGCGAGGCGCGCCACACCCTGGTCGCCGAAGACCTGCCCCGCGCCACCCGGCAAAACCTCGTCACCTCCACCCTGGTCGAGTTCCGCCTGGAAGAGGGGCTGCCCGTGTGGGTCTACCGCTGCGCGGCATTCGAGCTCGAAAAGCGCGCCTGCCTGGTGCACCGGCAGAACACCACGTACATCCGCTACAAGCTGCTGCGCGGCGGGCCCGCGACGCTCGAATTGCGTCCCTCGATCGACATTCGCCCGCACGAGGGCGCGCTCGCCGGCCCCGAAAGCAGCCGCTACCGCCTCACCGCCTCCGAGCAGGGCTACGAGGTCACCTTTTCGCCCGAGATCCCCGCGCTGCTGCTCCGCAACGAGGGCCGCGACGCCTCCTTCCGGCTGTCGCAGCAGAAGCTCCGGGAGCTGGTCTATGGCGAGGAAGGCCGCCGCGGCTACGATTCCGAAGGGGACCTTTGGTCGCCGGGGCTGTTCT
>CAXTTW010000181.1:0-5808 GCA_964247255.1 uncultured Acidobacteriaceae bacterium | reverse complement strand
GCCGTCGCGGAGGCGCAGAACTTCGCGCGGGCGCTGGTGAACGAGCCCGGCAACGTGCTGACGCCGGCGGAGCTGGGGCGGCGCGCTGCGGCGATGGCGGCGGCCGAAGGGCTCGCGTGTGAGGTGTTCTCGACCGCGAAGCTCGAGGAGCTGGGGATGGGGGCGTTCCTGGCCGTGGCGAAGGGGTCGGAGGAGCCGCCGATGCTCGCGGTGCTGCGCTACGAGCCCGCAGACGCCGTGGAGGGCACCACGCTCGGGCTGGTCGGCAAGGGCGTCACCTTCGATACGGGCGGCATCTCCGTTAAACCCGCCGACGGGATGGAAAAGATGAAGTACGACATGGCCGGGGCTGCGGCGATGCTGGGCGCGATGCAGGCGATCGCGCGGCTCAAGCCTAAAGTGAGGGTGCTGTGCGTGATCTGCTCGGCTGAAAATATGCCGAGCGGCCGCGCGTACCGTCCGGGCGACGTGCTCACGGCGATGAGCGGCAAGACGATCGAGGTGGTGAACACGGACGCCGAGGGCCGCCTGCTGCTGGCGGATGGACTCCACTACGCCCGGCAGCTGGGAGCAACGCACCTCGTCGACGCGGCGACCCTGACCGGGGCTGTATCGGTCGCGCTGGGGGCGCACAACGCGGGCGCATACGCGAACAATGAGGACGTTTGGGCTGCGTTTACAGGCGGCCTCGCGGTGAGCGGCGAAAAGTTTTGGCGGCTCCCGCTCGGCCCGGAGTACGCCGAGCAGATCCGGTCCGACATCGCGGACGTGAAGCAGACCGGCGGGCGCTACGGCGGCTCCGTGACGGCGGCGATGTTTCTGAAGGAGTTCGTGGGGGAGACTCCTTGGATCCACCTCGACATCGCGGGCACGGCCTGGCACGAGGACGCGAAAGCCTGGTGCGGCAAGGGGCCGAGCGGCATCGGGGTCAGGAGCCTGGTTGAGTGGGTACGGAGCTACGGCGCATGATGGGTACGCAGTAGACTGATCTCATCGCGAGCGCGGAGGGACGGCGAATGCTTAAGGAAGAGGAGTTGACAGACGTTTGGGAGCGCCAGATCCAGGCGGAGATTCGCTCTCTGTATTTCGCGGACTTGACGACGAAGTATGCGAAGCGCAAGCAGTTCATTACTTTTCTGAACTTCTTTTTGGCTTCCGGTGCGGCGGCGACCCTGATTGGAAAAGCGCCGGCATGGGTCGCGATCGTACTAAGCACCCTGTCGGCGCTATGCAGCGCTTATGCGGTCGCGACCGGGCTCGACGGCAAGATCCTCATCCTTTCCAAGCTGCACAGCGAATGGTCCCAACTGGCGATTGAGTACGAGAAGCTTCGCAATCATCCGGAGGTGACGGAGGCGGCCAACATGTTCGCAATTCTCGTGCGGCGCGGTTTGGAGGCATCGAGCCTGGCGACGACAGACGCACCTTACAGGGCAAAGCTGGTCGAGCGCTGGACTGACCACGTCTTCAAAACACATGGGCTGGAGTATGCCTGAACAGGCGTCGGATCGCCGGGGAGAGTGACCTCCCATTCCGAGGCCGATCCCGCCTCCAAAAACCAAAGCCTCAAAACAGCCCTTCGGCCAAACCGAAGGGATAGCTTCAGTCCAGCTCCGCGATGATGTCCGCAAACGGGATCACGACATCGCGGAGCCGGATGAAGTCGGCGGCCTCCAGCTTTCCGTCCCGGTAACGGCGAAGGCTGTTGCCGGCCGGGTCGATGACGCAGATCTCCGGAACGCCCATGCCCGCGAAATCCGCCAAACGGATGAGTAAACGGGGGATGCGGTCCTCCGGGCTGAGGATCTCTATCGCGACCAGGGGGGCGACGGTCGCGATCGGCTCACGGGGCAATGCCTTATCCAAGATCGCGACGTCCGGTACCCGGTAGCGGCGCTCGCCGATCCTGGTGCGCAGCTCGGAGCGCACACGGATGCCCCACTCGCGCCGGTGCAGCTTGAAGAAATATGCCAATGTGGCTTGCCAATCAGCGTGTGAGTCCTCTCCCAGGTTGCGCTCCTCGATGACACCGTCCACATACTCGGCATCGGGCTCGTAGGCCGTCTTCAGGTACTCTTCGACGGAGATCAGGGTCGTGGCCATAAGCGCCTCCGCTCACATCATATCCGGCGTTTCAATGCCCAGGATCGCGAGCGAGCGGACCAGGGTGCGCTCCGTGACCGCCGCAGTGGCCAACAGGAGCACCTTGCGGGCCGGGTCGGGCTCGGTGAGAATGTGGTGCTTGCGATAGAAGCTCGAGAACTCCTGCGCCAGCTGGAATGAGTGGCGGGCCAGGTGGGCGGGCTCGGCGGTCTCGCGGCACTGCTCCAGCACCAGGCCGGTTTTCGCGGCGCGGAGCCACACCTGCCAGATACTATCGTCCAGGTCGCCTGTGAAGACCAGCCTCGCGAGCGCGGCTTCTGGCGCAAGCCCGGCCTTGCGGAAGATCGACCGGATGCGCACCACGGCGTACTGGAGGTACGGCCCGGTTTCGCCTTCGAACGAAAGCGCGTCCCGGAAGTCGAACGCGATCACGGTATTGCGCGTGAACTTGAGCATGAAGTAGCGTAGCGCCCCCACGGCGATCTGCCGGGCGGTGTTTTGCTGCTCCCCGGCGGGAAGCTCGGGGTTGCGCTCCCCCACCTCGGCGCGGGCGGCGGCGAGCAGCCGGTCCAGAAGATCGTCCGCCTTGACGCCGAAGCCCTTGCGACCCGAAACCTCGATATACGCCCGGCTCCGGTCCTCCTCGGCGACCTCGTAGCCGAGTTCGAGCGCGCAGCGGGGGGTCAGGGCGACCATCTCGTAAGAGAAGTGGATGTAGCGGGCGGCCTGCTCCGCGTAACCCAGGCCGCGCAGGGCTTCGATGACATTGGCCTGCGGATCGGACTGGCGGGCGTCGATGACGTTGTAGATCGCCTCGGCCCCGCCGAAATGGGGGTGTTCGGGGTAGCCTTCGACCGCCGTGATCCAGCAGGCGTTGCCGTCCGGGTAGCTGAAGAAGGGCTGGTAGCCGAAGTCGCGGCCCAGCAGGCCGAACTTCCAGAGGTGGTAGGCGATGTCCTTACCCACATAGGTCACGGTGCCGTTCGAGCGGACGATGACCTTGGCGTCCTCATCCGGGCCTGCTTGCTCGCTCAGCTCACCCTGCGCTGCCACGACTGCGACGCTGCCCGCACCGGAGGTGCCCCTGCGCATGATCCAGCAGCCCCGGTTCTTGCCCTCGGTCTCCAGCCGCAGCACCCCGCGCTCCTTGAGCTGCGCGAAGGCGGCGTCCCAAAAGTGCAGCTGCAGGATCTCCGATTCGCGCGGCAGCAGGTCGTACTCGATGCCCAGCCGCTGCATGGTTTCGAGGTGCCGGCGAACGATGGCGGTCGCGACCCGGTCGGCGATGGCGGCAGTCTCGTTCCCGCCTTCTTCCAGCCTGTGCAGGGTATCGAGCCGCAGCTGCTTGCGGGCGGCGGTCTCCTCGGGGCTGCCCGCCGTGTACCACTGCGAGGTGCGCGCGTACAGGTTCCAGCAGGCGTAGTCGAGCGGCTCGGACAGCCCTGCAACCCACGCCTCAACGGCGGCGAAGGAAAGCCCGAGCAGGTGCTGGAGCCCGACCACGATGTCCGCCACCTGCACGCCGGTGTTGTCGATGTAGTTCTGGACCGAAACGCGGTCGCCGGTCGCGCGCAGCAGCCGCACAAACGTGTCGCCGAGGATGGCATTGCGCAGGTGGCCGACGTGCGCGGCCTTGTTCGGGTTGATGCTGGTGTGCTCGACCAGCGCATGCCGGGGGGCGCGCTCGGTTGCTTCCGGCGCGTCCGCAACCAGCTCGCGCAGGGCGGCGGCGCGGTCGAGCCGCACGTTGATGTAGCCCGCTCCGGCGACCTCAAAGGCGGCGAAGCCCTCCACCTGGCCCAGCGCGGCGACGATCTCTCCCGCGATCACGCGGGGGGCCTTGCGCAGCGCGCGAGCCAGCTCGAAAGCGACCGGCAGGGCGTACTCGCCGAACTCCGGATTGGCGGGCTGCTCGACGACGATATTGGCGGACTGGATGGAGTAGAGCGCGGCGAGCGTGGCGCGGAGACGCTCGGCGAGACGCCGCTGGGCGGACAGGTACACGGGGCAAATCCTTGATTTGGCTGGAGCGAGTGTAGCAGGGGCGGCATTGACGCTCCGGGAGCAGCCACATACGATGAGGCTTGGCGCCCCCTGCCCCCACCATGCCCGAGCCGAACACGTTTTACCTGACGACGCCGATTTACTACGTGAACGCGCGACCGCACATCGGGCATACCTACACCACGGTGGTCGCCGACGCGATCGCGCGGCGCGAACGGGCGCTCGGACGGGATGTCTGGTTTCTGACCGGGACCGACGAGCACGGGCAGAAGATCGAGCGCTCCGCCGCCGCCGCCGGAGAAGCACCGCAGACCTTTACCGACCGCATCGCCGCCGAGTTTCGCGGGCTTTGGGACCGCATGGGCCTGCGCTACGACGACTCCATCCGGACCACGGAGGAGCGGCACAAGCAAGGCGTGCGCAAGCTGTGGGCAGTCCTGAAGGAGCGCGGCTTCCTCTACAAAGGCACCTACACCGGCCAGTACTGCGTCTACGACGAGCTGTACGTCGAGGCGGGCCCCGGCGCGGCGTGTCCGGACTGCGGCCGCCCGACCGAGACGGTGAGCGAGGAGAATTACTTCTTTAAGTTGTCCGCCTTCGAGAATCGGCTGCTCCAGCTATATGAGGAGCAGCCGGGGCTCATCCAGCCGGAGACGCGGCGCAACGAGGTGCTCGCGTTCGTGCGCGGGGGCCTGCGCGACCTGTCGGTCTCGCGAACCAGCTTCAAGTGGGGCATCCCCGTGCCGGGCGACGAGGCGCACGTCATCTACGTGTGGCTCGACGCGCTGGCCAACTACGTTACCGCGCTCGGCTACGGGTCCGAGGACGAATCGAATTTCCGCAAGTACTGGCCAGCCCAGCTGCACATCATCGGCAAGGAGATCGCGCGGTTCCACTGCGTGTACTGGCCGGCATTTCTGCTGGCCGCCGGGCTGCCGCTGCCCAAGGCGATCGTGGCGCACGGCTGGCTGCTGTTCGAGCAGTCCAAGATGTCGAAGTCGCGCGGCAACGTGGTGCGGGCGGAGACCATTCTCGACGTTCTAGGGGCCGATGCGCTGCGCTGCTTCCTCCTGCGCGAGGTGGTCTTCGGGCAGGATGGGTCGTTCTCCTTCGACGCGCTCGTTGCACGCTACAACGCGGACCTGGCGAACGGCTACGGGAACCTGGTGAGCCGGACGCTGGCGATGGTGGCGAAGTACTGCGACGGCGCGCTGCCGGCGGGCGCGCTCGACGAGGCGCTCGGACGCGAAACGGCGCGGGTCGCCGCAGAGTACGGCAGGCTGTTCGCAGCGCGCGAGTTCTCGCGGGCGCTCGAAGCCCTGTGGTCGCTGGTGGCTTCCCTGGACGGATTCATTACAGCCCGCGCCCCTTGGAAGCTGGCCGCCGTGCCGGAAAACCGGGCGGCGCTCGAGTCCGTTCTGGCCACGTGCGTGGAGAGCATTCGCATCATCACCGCCCTTGTCTACCCGGTGATTCCCGATGCGGCCGCGAAAGTCTGGATGCAGCTGGGCCTCGGCGACATCCAACAAGCGGACCTGAGCAAGATCGAGTGGGGCGAATCGTTACCGGGAACCCGTTTGGGCACGCTCGGCCCAGTGTTCCCGCGCGCCGAAAAAGACGCGGCAGAAAGGATGCGACAGATGGAGCAGGAGAACAGCAACAGATCCGTGAGCCCGACCGTGCCGGAGTCGGTGCCCGCAC
>CAXTTW010000180.1:0-5845 GCA_964247255.1 uncultured Acidobacteriaceae bacterium | reverse complement strand
CACCGGCATCTCGCCCAGCGAGGCCGGCGTAACCCTGGTCGAACTCATCATCACCGTCGCCATCCTGTCCATCCTCGCCTCCGCCGCGGTGCCCATCACCCGCTTCGAGCACAAGCGCGAAAAAGAGCGGGAGCTCCGCTACGACCTGTGGACCATGCGCGCGGCCATCGACAAGTACAAGGACGCCGCCGACCGCCAGGCGTTCCAAACCAAGGTCGACTCCTATAACTACCCGCCCGACCTGGCCACCCTGGTCAAAGGCGTCGACGTGCAGGGCAAGAAGGTCAAGTTCCTGCGCCGCATCCCCATCGACCCGATGACCGGCAAGGACGAGTGGGGCATGCGCTCCATGCAGGACGACGCCGACGCCACCTCGTTCGGCGGACAGAACCTCTTCGACGTCTACTCTAAATCCGACGGCACCGCCCTCGACGGCACCAAATACTCCACATGGTAGCCATGCCGAAAAAGATTTTTACGAGTACCCCCCACGAAGTGGGCGCCTCCCGCGTAGGGGGTCTTAGGTTTTGCGACTCCGGCTTCACCCTGGTCGAGCTGATGATCGTCATGCTCATCATCGGCGTGCTCGCCGCCATCGCCATCCCGAGCTACACCGCGTCCCTGCGCTCCGCCCGTGAAGCCACTCTCAAGCTCGACCTCCAGATCATGCGCCAGGCCATCGACTCCTACACGCTCGACAAGGAGAAAGCTCCGCAGTCCCTCGACGACCTGGTCCAGTCCGGCTACCTCAAAGAAATCCCCAAGGACCCGGTTACCCAGACCAACACCAGCTGGAACCCCGACTCGGACGACTCCCTCAACTCGGTCGACCAGACCCAGCCCGGCATCACCAACGTCCACTCCGGCTCCGGCCAGGCCGGCACCGACGGACGGCCCTACAGCGAGTGGTAGGATTCCGCCATGGATCCCACACCCATGTCGGTCGAGACCTATCTCAATACCTCGTTCGAGCCTGAAGCCGAACTCGCCGACGGCGTCGTCGTCGAACGCAACACCGGCTTGGCGGAGCACTCCCGTTGGCAAGCAGCGCTGATCGGCTTCTTCGGCGCGCGCGGGAGGGAGTGGGGCTTCCGCGTCCGCCCAGTCCTCAGGATCAAGACCGGCGAAGCCACCTTTCGCGTCCCCGACATCGCCCTGCTCGACGCTGCCCTTCCGGAGGAATCGATCCCGACCGCGCCGCCCGTCGCCATTTTCGAAGTTCTCGACCCCGAAGACCGGTTTAGTCTGATGATGCGCCGATGCTCGGACTTCGAGCGCATGGGCGTCGGCTCGATTTACCTGATCGACCCCGAGGACAATAGCTGCACACGCTACCTCAAGGGAAGCCTGTATTTTAAGCAGCAGTCCGTAACGATCGCGGGCCGTGTGATTCCTTTTCAGGCAATCGTCGACGAACTCGACTGAGCTGCCAAACAGGAAGGCCACCCCTTTCGAGAGGTGGCGTTCTGTACAGCAGGCAACGCTTACTGCCGTTTCCAGTTCATCAGGTCGCCCAAGGTAGTCGTCGAGCTCGACACGGGAGGCTTGTAGGCTTCCACGTCCGCGCGCGAACCTTCCTCGCCGATCGCCCGCAGGCTCAGCCCGACCTTCTTCTCGTCCGGGCTCATCTTGATGATCTTGAACTCGTGCTCCTGCCCGGCTTCGAGATTCACCGGCGTACCCGTCCCGTCAGTCGCCTCGGATACATGGCACAAGCCTTCCACGCCGTCCGTGATCTCAATGAACGCGCCGAACTGCGCCGTGCGCAGCACCTTGCCGTGCACCACGTCGCCCACACGGTGGGTCGCGAAGAAGCTTTCCCACACGTCCGGCTCCAGCTGCTTGATGCCCAGCGACAGACGCCGGTTTTCAGGCTCCACGCCGAGCACCACCGCCCGTAGCTTTTCACCCTTTTTCAGAACCTCCGAAGGATGCTTGATGCGCTTAGTCCAGCTCATGTTCGAGACGTGCACCAGCCCGTCGATCCCGTCCTCGATCTCAATAAACGCGCCGAAGTCGGTAAGGTTACGCACCCGCCCTTCGACCACCGCGCCGGCCGGGTAGCGGTCCGACAGGTTCTCCCAGGGATTCTCCTGGAGCTGCTTCATGCCGAGCGAGATGCGCCGGTCGTTCGGGTTGACGCTTAGGACTAGCGTGTCGACCTCGTCGCCGGGCTTGATCATCTTCGACGGATGCTTCATGCGCTTGGACCAGGTCATCTCAGACACGTGAACGAGCCCTTCGATGCCCTGCTCCAACTCGACGAACGCGCCGTAGTCGGTGACGGACAGTACTCGCCCGCGCACCCGCGCGCCCACGGGGTAGCGTTCCACCGCATCCAGCCATGGGTCGGGCGTCAACTGCTTAAAGCCCAGCGACACGCGCTGCTTGTCCTTGTCGAATTTGAGCACCTTGACCTGAATCTCATCGCCGACGTTGACCAGGTCGCGCGGATGCGTCAGGCGTCCCCAGCTCATGTCGGTAATGTGCAGCAGCCCGTCAAGCCCGCCCAGGTCGACGAAGGCGCCGTAGTCGGTCAGGTTCTTTACAACGCCGGTCAGGATCGTGCCTTCTTCCAGCTGCTCGAGCGTCGTGCCGCGCTTGGCCGCCTGCTCCTCTTCGAGCAGCTCCTTGCGGGAAACCACGACATTGCCGCGCTTCTTATTGAGCTTGATGATGCGGACTTCGATCTGGGTGCCGATGTAGGCATCCAGGTTGCGGACCGGACGGATCTCCAGCTGCGAGCCCGGTAGGAACGCCTTGATGCCGACATCGACCGTGACCCCGCCCTTGACGCGGCTCAGAACCGTACCCATGACGGGCGTCTTCTCGTTCGCGGCCTTCTCGATCGTGTCCCAAACCTTGTGGCGCAGCGCTTTGTCGTAGCTCAGCAGGTAGCCGCCCTCGGCCTCCTCGCGCTCCACGACGACGTCGACCGAGTCGCCCGGCTGCAGCTTGGACGCGCCGGTATGGTCGAGCACCTGCTCGAGCGGAATGCGCCCCTCGCTCTTGAGGCCCACGTCGACCACGACTTCCTTGTCGGTGAGCTTGACCACGCGCCCGGTGACGACGTTTTCGTCGAACTGCTGGCCAGCCGCCTCGGCTGCCTGCTCGCGGTCAAAGCTTTCAAGCGCGGCGGCAAAGTCCGTGAAGTCGTCCAGGTCGTCGGTCGCGGCGGAAGCGGCCGGTTCCGGCGAGGCATGAAGGTTGGCGGCGGCCGGTGCCTGAGGCTCGGCCGCGGTTTCGGCGATTGCATCTGGAAGTTCGAGTTCGGTGTTCAGAGGAAGGCTCTCGGGGTAAGTGGAATGAGGGGCGTCAGACATGATTCTCGGTATCCGGGGGTCGTACAAGATGGAACGCTCGAAGCATCCCCGCCGCGTACATCGCTCGGCCGCACCCAATTGGATACGGTCTGGCCCCGCATGGATGCTGGGAACTCTAGCCTGCTCTCACCTTCCGGTGACGGTGAAAAACGCCTGCCGGGTGCAGCGCGCCACAGCGATCTTACCGGGAATGAGAGGAGGGTACGTTCGCAGCGGGCGGGGGATGCAAAGACAGTGGTGCCCACACCCAAACTATAGGTGCGCGGCCGGGGGGTGTCAACGTAACTTGCGTTATGGCACACAACTTTTGCCTGGTCTTCATAGGGCCGTCCTCCGGCCTCAGACGTGCTCCGCGCACACCCGCAGCACCGCCGCGCCGAACTTGCCCAGCTTGGCCTGGCCGAAGCCGGAAACGGCCAGCAAATCCTCCTCCGACGACGGGCGGTCCTCGGCCAGCAACCGCAGGGTCCGGTCAGGAAAAACACAGTAGGCCGGCTGCCCCAGCTTGCGCGCTTCCTCCTTGCGCCATGCGCGCAAACGCTCTTCCAGCGCGGCCGCCGCGCCGGTGAGCGGCTTGGCGTCCTCACGGCCGCGCGCGGGTTTTTTCCGCGCCGCCGTGTCGGGCATGGCTTCGGCGACCCGCTCGCGCAGGACTACCGTGGCCGCGTCCCGCTCGGAAAAACTCGCGCCCTCGTGCGTCAGGCTCGCCTTCCGGTACGGGATCGTCCGGCCGTCCTTCTCGAAGGCCGCTTCGTCCAGCCGCACGTACCCGGCCCCGGCGAGGGCGGCCAGCAGCTCCTCGAACGCATCCCTGCCCATCCCATTCTTCGCGCACAGCTCGCCGTGCAGCTTTCCGGTCGACTTCGACCCGCCGCCATAGCCGGACCCGCCGAGCGCCGCCACGATTCCGTGGCACAACCGCCGTTCCACGTCGTCGAGCGCCCGCGAGGTCTGGGTCAGCGCCGCCCCCGGCGCGCAAATGTCGCAGACCCCGCACTCGGCCCGGTTGTCTTCCGTGTCGCCGAAGTGGCGCACCAGCTGCGCCATGCGGCACTCCATGCTTTCCGCGTACCGGATCACCTTCTGGATCTGCCCGCCGCGGTGCTCGCTTTGCGCGAGATACGTCTTGCGCCAGCCCTCGCCGCCGCGCGTCACCGAGCCGTCGTAGCCGAGCACCGCCCCGCCATGGACCACCAGCTTTTCGAGCGCCTTTTCGAGCTCCTCCGGCTCCAGCTTGAACTTTTCCCGCTGCTTCAGGAGATCCGGCAGCTCCTCCCAGTGCACCGCCTCCGCGCCCAGGCAGCGATAGATCGCGTCCAGGCGCGGCGCGGGCGGGTAGTCGCGCTCGAAGAAAAAGTCGTGCTGCTTGCGGTCGGCGAAGGAGTGCATCAGCACCGTGCGCGAGGGCAACCCATCGCGCCCGGCGCGGCCGATCTCCTGATAGTAGCCTTCGAGCGTCGCCGGCAGCGCCATGTGCAGCACCGTGCGCACATCCGCCTTATCGATGCCCATGCCGAACGCGATGGTCGCAACGACGACCTCAAGCTGCCCGGCCAGGAAAGCCCGCTGCACCCGGTCCCGCGCCCCGGCTTCGAGCCCCGCGTGGTAGGGCGCGGCCCGGAACCTGCGTCCCAGCTCGCCCGAAAGCATTTCGGCTTCCTTGCGGGTCGGCGCGTACACAATCGCCGGGCGCGCGCCTGGGTCGGCCAGCAGCTCCGCCGCAAAGCCGGCCCGCTTGGGCTTAGGCACCTCGACCACCTCGATGGCCAGGTTTTCCCGGCGAAAGCCGTGAATAAACACCGCCGGCTCCTCGCCCCGGCCCAGGCCAAGCTGCGCCACGATGTCGCGCTGCACCTGCCCGGTGGCGGTCGCGGTCAGCGCAATAACCGGGGCCGGGCGGAGCCGTTCAAGATGCTGGCCCAGCAGGCGGTAATCCGGGCGGAAGTCGTGCCCCCACTGCGAGATGCAGTGCGCCTCGTCGATCGCGATCAGGCCCGGCTTGCGCTTTCCCAGCATCTCCGGGAAACCCGGTACCTGCAGGCGCTCCGGCGCGATGAACAGGAACTCGAGCGAGCCGTCGAGGTAGGCCCGGCAGGCTTCCCGCGCGGCCTCGCGCGGCAGCCCGGAGTGGATGCGCGCCACCCGGCAGCCGAGTGCTTCGAGCTTCGCCGCTTGGTCGTCCATCAGCGCGATCAGCGGCGAAACCACCAAAGCCGTGCCTCCGCGCGCGAGCGCCGGCAGCTGATAGCACAGCGATTTGCCGGCACCGGTCGGCATGACGAGCAGCACGTCCAAACCCTGCACGGCCGCGCGGCAAACCTGCTCCTGGTTGGCGCGGAACGCGGGGAAGCCGAACCGCTCCAGCAGGAGCGCGCGCAAAGGGGAAGGCGAAGGCATGGTGAAAGTATAAAGGGGTCGCGCAAGTGCCGAAAGGCACCACCCGTCGGAAAACCGACCTCTATACTGGCCGCATGGAACACCTCTGGTCCCCCTGGCGCTACGGCTACATCACCGGGCAAAAC
>CAXTTW010000179.1:0-5847 GCA_964247255.1 uncultured Acidobacteriaceae bacterium | reverse complement strand
GGGGCGTTTGCGGGGTCCGGGCGCCCAACCCCCGCCGCCAACTATTCCGCCGGCGCGGCTCGCGCCGAGCGGCGCGCCGCGGCCCGGGACGGCGCGTGGGACCGCATCGATTCGCTCGTCCGGCGGTTCCAGGCCATGACCCAGGCCGTGAAGTTCTGCCCGCGGCCCGTGGTGGCCGCAGTGGCCGGGGCGGCCTTGGGCGGCGGCTGCGAGCTGGCCCTTCACGCGGCCGCGCGGCAGGCGCACCTGGAGCTCGCGATGGGGCTGGTGGAGGCGGGCGTCGGGCTGATTCCGGCCGGCGGCGGCGTTAAGGAGATGCTGCTGCACGCCCTCGCGAAGGCCGCGCGGCTCAAAGTGGACCCGCGCGGGGACTCGGCGGAAACTCTGGACGCGGTGCGCGGGGCGTTCGAGACAATCGCGATGGCCAAGGTTTCGTCTTCGGCACCGGACGCGCGCGAGCTGGGGCTGCTGGGCGAAACCGACGGGCTCACCATGAACCGGGGCCGGCTGCTTCACGACGCAAAGGCGCGGGCGCTGCGGTTCGCGGCGTCGGGCTATCTTGCCCCGGCATTCAGGACGGCGATCCCCGCGCCGGGCGCAAACGCTTTCGCGACGCTCAAGCTCAGCGTCTATCTCCTGCGCGAAGCCGAGTACATCTCCGAGCACGATGCCAAGATCGCCACGCACACGGCCCGGGTGCTCACCGGCGGGGATGTGACGCCCGGAACGCTTGTGAGCGAGGCGCACCTGCTCGACCTGGAACGGGAAGCGTTCGTCTCGCTTGCCGGTGAGGCCAAGACGGTCGAGCGGATCGAGGCGATGCTGGCGACGGGCAGGGCGCTTAGGAATTAAGAGTTAGGCGTAAGAGTTAACAGGCAGAGGCGAGGGCGATCATGCGAGAAGCACTGGTGGTAAGCGCGGTACGGACGGCGGTCGGCAAGGCCCCCAAGGGGACCCTGCGCCATACGCGCCCGGACGACCTGGGCGGGGCCGTGGTCAAGGAGGCCGTCGCGCGCGTCCCGGGGCTCGACCCCAGGGAGGTCGAGGACGTGCTGATCGGCTGCGCGATGCCCGAGGCCGAGCAGGGTCAGAACGTGGCGCGCCTGATCGCGCTCAGGGCCGGGCTGCCGGTCGAGTCGGCCGCGATGACGGTCAACCGTTTCTGCGCCTCCGGGCTGCAAACGGTGGCGCTCGCGGCGGAGCGCATCCGGGGCGGCGGCGGCGACGTGCTGGTGGCGGGCGGCGCGGAGTCCATGTCCTGTATGCCGTTCGTCGGCAACAAGTTCACCGTGAACCCGTGGCTGATGGAGAATCACCCCGAGGTGTACATGTCGATGGGCCTGACGGCGGAGCGCGTGGCCAAGCACTACGGCATCACGCGCGAGGAGGCCGACGCCTTCGCGCTGGCGAGCCACGAGAAGGCCATCGCCGCGCAGGCCGCGGGCAAGTTCGACGACGAGATCGTCCCGGTCTCGGTGACCGCGACCGCCCCCGACCCGGACGGGGTGCCTCGCAACCACCAAACAGTCTTCCGGGCCGACGAGGGGCCTCGCGCGGATACCTCGCTCGCCGCGCTGGGCAAACTCCGGGCGGTGTTCCACGCCAAGGGCGTGGTGACGGCGGGCAACTCGTCGCAAACCTCGGACGGCGCGGCCGCGGCGGTGCTGATGTCGGACACGCGCGCCAAGGAGCTCGGGGCCAAACCCCTGCTGCGCTTCATCTCGTTTGCCTATGCGGGCTGTCTGCCGGAGGAGATGGGCATCGGCCCGATCTACGCGATCCCGAAGGCGCTCAAGCTGGCCGGGCTCGCGCTCGAGGACATTGACCTGTTCGAGTTGAACGAGGCCTTCGCCACCCAGGCGCTGGCCGTGATGAGAGTGTTGGGCATGGACGAGGCCAGGGTCAACGTGAACGGCGGGGCCATTGCGCTGGGCCACCCGCTGGGCTGCACCGGCACCAAGCTGCTGGCTACGCTGGCGCGGGAGATGAAGCGGCGAAGCTCCAGGTACGGCATGGTGGCCATGTGCGTCGGCGGGGGCCAGGGCGCGGCGGGCATCTTCGAAAACCTGCAGAACTGAACGGAAAGCAAGGAGAGGGCGGCACGATGATCGCAGCGGAGATGGAAGTGGGCACGGCCAAGCGCGTTACCGGCGGCGGGTTCCTCCTCGAGGACCTGGCCCCGGCGGATGTTTTCACGCTCGAGGACCTGTCGGAGGAGCAGCTCCAGGTCGCCGAGATGACCCAGCGGTTTTCGGACGACAACATCGTCACGCAGGTGCCGGCGATCGAGGCGAAACAGTACGAGGTAAGCCGCAAGCTGATGCGGGAGCTGGGCGAGCTGGGCCTGCTGGGCGTGGACGTGCCGGAGGCGTACGGCGGGCTCGACCTGGACAAGGTCACCTCCGCGCTGGTGGCGCAGAACCTGAGCGCGGTCGGCTCTTTCGCCGTCACTTTCTCGGCGCACGTGGGCATCGGCTCCTTGCCGCTGGTCTGGTACGGGACACCGGAGCAAAAGGCCAAATACCTGCCGAAGCTGGCGACGGGCGAGTGGATCGCGGCCTATGCGTTGAGCGAATCCTCGGCCGGGTCCGACGCGATGAACATCCGCACCAAAGCCACGTTGAGCCCGGATGGAAAGCACTATGTGCTGAACGGCGAGAAGATGTGGATCTCGAACGCGGGCTTCGCGGACCTGTTCACCATCTTCGCCAAGATCGATGGGGAGAAGTTTTCCGCGTTCCTGGTCGAGCGCGGCACCCCGGGCCTGACGATCGGGAACGAGGAGCACAAGCTCGGCATCCGCGGCTCTTCCACCTGCGCTCTGATCCTCGACGACTGCAAGATCCCGGTCGAGAACCTGCTCGGGGAGGCCGGCAAGGGCCACCAGATCGCCTTCAACATCCTCAACGTGGGCCGGTACAAGCTGGCCGCGAACGCCATCGGCATGGCGCGGGCGGCCTTTCGCGGCGGCGTCCGCTACGCCAAGGACCGGGTCGGCTTCGGCAAGCCCATCACCGAGTTCGGGCTGGTGCAGGAGAAGATCGCCGACTCGGCAGCCGGCATCTACGCGCTCGAGTCCACGCTCTACCGAGTCATCGGCTCGGTCGACGCGGCATTGGCCGAGCTCGACAAGACCGCGCCGGACTACACCCAGCAGGTGCAAAAGCGGATCGAGGAGTTCGCGGTGGAGTGCTCGATCCTTAAGTTCTTCGGCTCCGAGGTGCTGGACCGCTTGGTGAGCCAGATGCTGCAGTTGCACGGCGGCTACGGCTACGTGGAGGAGTTCGCGGCGGAGCGGCACTACCGCGACTCGCGCATCAACCTGATCTTCGAGGGCACCAACGAGATCAACCGCCTCATCACCACCAGCTGGACGATGAAGCGCGCGCAGGTCGGTGCTTTGGCGCTCCAGCCCGCCATTCGCGAGGTGATGGACGAAGCGGCGGCCGGGGCATCGGTCGAGCCGGCCGTCACCGAGCGCCTGTGGCTCGCGAACGCCCGAAAAATCGCCCTGTTCTGCGCCGGGCTCGCTTCCGAGCGGTTCGGCAAGGCCCTGGCCGACGAGCAGGAGGTGATGGGCGCGCTCGCCGAGATCTTCGCGGAGGTGCTGGTGCTCGAATCCACGCTGCTGCGCACCGAAAAGATGAACGGGACGGGCGCGCTCGCAGCCAAGCTGGCCCGGTACTATGCGGCGCGTTCTGCCCGTGTGGTCGAGGGGCAGGCGGAGCGCATCGTCGGCGCGACCTCGGACGGCCCGGCCTTCAGCGCACGCATGGCGTTTCTGCGGGAGCTGACCGCGCGCAACTTCGGCAACACGATCGCGACAGGCAGGGAGATTGCGGCCGCGATGGTCGAGGCCGGGGAGTACACGGCGCACGTGGCATAACAGGGTTTTTAGGAGAGCAATCTCGGGTCATCCTGAGCGCAGCGAAGGACCTGCTTTAGCTTCTCGGCCAGCGAGAAGAGCAGGTCTTTCGTCGCTCCTCCACCCCCAGCAAACAAGCGTGCCGGGGACCCCAGTTTCGCTCCTCAGAATGACCCGGGAGGATGTTGAGCCGGCCCCCATGGCACGCCATGAGCTGCGAGGCCAGGCCTTCAAAGCCTACGCCGTCCGCAGCACCTGCTTCGCGATCGTCGCCAGCTGCATGTTCGAAGTTCCCTCGTAGATGCGGCCGATCTTGGCGTCGCGGTACAGCTTCTCGACCGGGTAATCCTTTACGAACCCGTACCCGCCGAACAGCTCCACGCACGTGCTGGCCACGCGCTCGGCCACTTGCGAGACAAAGTACTTGGTCATCGCGGCCTCCTTGGCATAGGGCAGCTCGACGGTCTTGCGCCGGGCGGCTTCGTACACCATCAGGCGGCACGCTTCGATCTCTGTCGCCATCTCGGCGAGCGAAAACTGCACCGCCTGGAATTCCGCCACGGGTTTGCCGAACTGCCGCCGCTCCTGGGTGTACTTGGCCGCGTGCTCCCAAGCCCCGCGCGCCAGGCCCAGCATCTGCGCCGCGATGCCGATCCGGCCTTCGTTGAGGGTTTCAATCGCGATCTTGTAACCCTGGCCCAGCTCGCCCAGCATGTTGGCCGCGGGCACCCGGCACTCGTCGAAGCGGAGCTCACAGGTCGAGGAGGCGCGGATGCCGAGTTTGTCCTCTTTCCGGCCGACGGTAAAGCCGGGCGTGTCGCGCTCGACCAGGAACGCGGTGATGCCTTTGTAGCCTTTCGAGGCATCGACGGTGGTGAAGACGATGAACAAACCGGACTCGGCCGCGTTCGAGATCCACAGCTTGCTCCCGTTCAGGACATAAGCGTCCCCCTCGAGACGGGCGGTGGTGCGCAGCGCGAAGGCGTCCGATCCGGAGGCCGCCTCGCTGAGCGCGTAGGAGCAGATAGTGTTCTCGACCACGCGCGGCAGATACTCGGCCTTTTGCCGCTCGCTGGCCCAGCGCAGCAGCGCGTTCACGGTCAGCGTGTTCTGGACGTCGACCATGACCGCGACGGACGGGTCGACGGCGGCGATCTCCTCGATGGCCAGGATGGCCGTGAAGAATGACGCGCCGAAGCCCCCATACTGCTCCGGGACTTCCATGCCCATCAGTCCCTGCTCGAACAGCTTTTGGATCAGGGCCGGGCTCATTTTCTGCGCTTCGTCCATCTCGCGAACAAGCGGAGCAATTGCGTTGCGGGCGAATTTGCGAACGGATTCCTGGAGAAGCCGGTCCTCATCGCTCAGAAGGGAAAGGGGTGCGTGGGTAAACTCTTCGATGCGGTCCATAGCAGCTGCTGTAGCCATGTGCGGGAAGCCTCCGTGGGCGCTTGCAAGCAATTCTACCGCAGGGTAAATTAAGAGGCCGGTAGAGATTTTCGGGGATCCCCGACCAAATGGGGCGCGCCCGGAGGGGAACAGGCCCATGCGGATTCTTACGGTCGTGCGCCAAGTGCCTGACGCGGGCGAAAGCGTCCGGATTCAGGACGGCAAGATCGATATGTCGTCCGGCAAGCTGGTCATCGACACCATGGACGAGTATGGGGTGGAGCAGGCGCTGCGCATGCGCGACGCCGCGCCGGGGCTGGAGGTGGTCGTGCTCGCGATCGGTCCGGCGCGCGCGGAAGAGGCCTTGCGCACCGCGCTCGCGATGGGCGCGGACCGCGCGATCCTGGTCACCTCCGACCAGAAGGTCGAACCGCTCGGCGTCGCCAAGATCCTCGCCAAGATCGTCGAGGAGGAGAAGCCCGCGCTGGTGATCCTCGGCAAGCAGGCGATCGACGACGACAACAACCAGACCGGGCAGATGCTCGCCGGGCTGTTGGGCTGGGGTCAGGGCACGTTCGCCTCGAAGGTCGAGC
>CAXTTW010000178.1:0-5858 GCA_964247255.1 uncultured Acidobacteriaceae bacterium | reverse complement strand
CCCGCTTCTTGTTCCGGTTCGCCTTGGCCGGCGCCCGAAGATTGGAAAGATTCACTTGTGTGCCCTCGCTGTACGCCGGCGCGCGCCGACTCGCCTTGTGTCACTCGCTGCTATGAGGCAGCCGTCTATCCTTCGACGATCCGCACCAGGTGCGGAATCTTCTTGACCATGCCCCGAATGGAAGGCGTGTCTTCCCGTTCCACGACCTGCTGCAGCCGGGTAAAGCCCAAACCCTTGACCACGGTCTTGTGCTTGACCGGGGCCTGGATCATCGAACGGTAGTACTGAATCCTCAACTTCGCCGCGTTCTCCGCCATGGCTACAGCTCCTCAACCGTCTTGCCGCGCAGGGCGGCGACTTCGGCGCGGTCGCGCAGCTGCACCAGCGCGTCAAAGGTCGCCTTTATCACATTGTGGGGGTTGGCCGTGCCCAGGCTCTTGGTCAGCACGTTCTGCACCCCGGCCGAGGTCATCACCGCCCGCACCGCGCCGCCCGCGATCACCCCCGTGCCTTCCGGCGCGGGCTTGAGCAGCACTTGCCCCGAGCCGAACCGGCCCAGCACCTGATGCGGGATCGTCGTCTCGGTCAGGTTGATGCGCACCAGGTTCTTCCTCGCGGACTCGATGCCCTTGCGGATCGCCTGAGGCACCTCCTTCGCCTTGCCGGAGCCGTAGCCGACCACGCCCGAAGCCGGGTCGCCGATGACCACTAGCGCCGCAAAGCTCATGTTCTTGCCGCCCTTGACGACCTTCGTCACACGGTTGATCGCCACTACCTGATCCTTCAGGTTGAACCGTCCCGCGTCGAGCTTTCCCGTTCCCATTGCCATAGCTTCCTCGAGTCCTGCCGTGCTCCGGTACTCTGTTTAGAAATCCAACCCAGCGGCCCGGGCCGCCTCGGCCAGCGCCTTGATGCGCCCGTGGTATAGGTAGCCGCCCCGGTCGAAGGTAACCTTTGCGATTCCGGCTTCCTTGGCCCGCTCGGCCACCAGCCTGCCTACCTCGGTCGCCGCCGCCACGTTGCCGCCGACCTTGATCTTCGCGGTCACGGTTGAAGCCGATGCCAGGGTCACGCCCCGGCTGTCGTCGATCACCTGCGCGTAGATGTGATTGAGCGAACGGTACACGTTCAGACGAGGACGGCCTGCCGTGCCTTCGACCTTCTGCCGGATGCGGTCGTGCACCCTTTGCCGGACTGCATTGCGTTTCAACTGCGGGATCATGATCTTTCCTTCTTAGAGGCGGAGCCCGTTCGGCCCCGTTCGGCTTGGTACCCTGTGTTTACTTGGAACCGGTCTTGCCGGCCTTCTTCTTGAGCTTCTCGCCCACGTACCGGACGCCCTTGTTCTTGTACGGATCCGGCTTACGCAGCGAGCGCATGTCCGCCGCGACCTGCCCTACCTTTTGCCGGTCGATGCCGGAAATGGTCAGCCGGGTCTGCTTCGCGTCGATCGCGACCGTGATGCCGGTCGGCAAGGGAAACTCGATCGGGTGCGAATACCCCAGGGTGAACACGACCACGTTCGACTTGAGCTCGACACGGTAGCCGATGCCGACCACGTCCAAATCCTTCGACCAGCCTTTCGTTACCCCTTCGACCGCGTTGAAGACCAGCGCGCGGGTCAGGCCGTGGATCGCGGCCTGCGAATCGTCCTGGCGCACGGCATGGATATGGCCTTCACGGGTTTCAAGCGCGATCCCCGACGGGATCGCCTGCCGGACCTTGCCCTTGGGCCCCTCGACCAGCAGGGTGTTGCCTTCGACGCTGTACTTGACCCCCGAGGGCAGGGGGATGGGCTGTCTTCCGATTCTCGACATGCTTCAATCCTTTGCGGCTTGCGAGTCCCGCCCTCCTTCCGGAGAGTCGTTCCACTGCAGCCCTGACCCAACTCAATCGCTACCGAACCGCTACCAGACCTCGCAAAGCAGCTCGCCCCCGACGCCTTCGCGCCGGGCCTGGCGTCCGGTCATCACGCCGCGCGGGGTCGTCAGGATGGCGATACCCAGGCCGCCCTGCACGCGTTTGATCTCATCGCGGCCCAGGTACACCCGGCAGCCGGGTCGGGAAACGCGCTTCAGATCGCGGATCGCCGCTTCGTTGTTCGCGCCGTACTTCAAGTACACGCGCAGCACCGAACGGCCTTCTTCCTCGACCGGCTTGTAATTGGCGATGTAGCCTTCCTCCTTGAGGATGCGGGCGATCTCGGCTTTGAGCTTCGAGGCAGGCACGTCTAGCTTCTGGTGGCGGGCCCGCATGGAGTTGCGGATGCGCGTTAAAAAATCGGCTACCGGGTCGGTCAAGTTCATTCAGATCTCCTCATCTCCCGTTCGCTCCGGCCGCGGGCGGCCCAGAGAACCCGCGAAGATGGTCAGCGGTTACCAGCTGGACTTCACGACGCCGGGAATGTCCCCCGTGTGCGCCAGTTGACGGAAGCAAAGACGGCAGATGCCGAACTTGCGAAGAAAGGCGCGCGGTCGCCCGCACAGCTTGCAGCGGTTATGCTGCCGGCTCTTAAACTTGGGCTTGCGCTCGTCCTTGACTCGTTTTGCCGTTGTGCTCATCGTTCTCCTCGATCCCCTACGCCGCGGTCCGGAAAGGGATGCCGAATGCCTTAAGCAGCGCCCGCGCCTGGTTGTCGTCCGGGGCCGTCGTGACCATCGTGATATTCATGCCCTTCAGCTTTTCTACCCGGGAATAATCGATCTCCGGAAAGATCAGCTGGTCGCGCATGCCGAGCGTGTAATTGCCCCGGCCGTCGAAGCTCTTGGTGGACACGCCGCGAAAATCCCGCACCCGCGGCAGCCCGATCTGGATCAGCCGGTCCAGGAACTCGTACATCGTGTCGCCGCGCAGGGTCACCATCGCGCCAATAGGCATGCCCTCGCGCACCTTAAAGGCCGCGATCGACTTCTTGGCCCGTGTCGTGACCGGCTTTTGTCCGGCGATCGTCGCTAGATCGCCGACCAATGGGTCAAGCAGCTTCGAGTTCTGGGTCGCTTCGCCCAGCCCCATGTTCACCACGATCTTCACCAGACGCGGCACCGCCATCGGGTTGGTCAGGCCGAGCTCCTTCTGGAGAGCCGGCTTCAACTCGGCAAGATACCGTTCTTTCAAGCGTGCTGCCATTCTTATCGTCCTTTTCCAGGCTCGCGCCCGCGCCGCCTACTTCTTGACCGGGAGCGCCTTGTCGCACTTGCGGCACACCCGCACCTTGGTGTCGCCCTCGATCCGGAACCCGACCCGCGACGGTCCGCAGTCCGGACAGACCAGCATCACATTCGAGATGTGGATGCGGGCCTCTTGCTCCGCGACCCCGCCCTTGATGTTGCGCTGCGGGTTCGGCTTCACGTTTTTCTTCACCACGCGTATCCCTTGCACCAGGATCTTCTCCTCGCCCGGAAACACCCGCAGGACCCGTCCCTGACGCCCCTTGTCCTTGGCCGACCCGGTCATGACCTGCACCGTATCGTTGCGCTGTATCTTCAACCCTGCCATTGCCGCCACTCCCTCGATTGCGCTGCTAGATCACTTCCGGCGCGAGCGAAACGATCTTCAGGAACTTCTTGTCCCGCAGCTCGCGCGCCACGGGTCCGAACACGCGTGTCCCGACCGGCTCGCCGGCGTCGTTGATCAGCACGCCCGCGTTTGAATCGAAGCGAATATACGTGCCGTCCTTGCGGCGCACTTCCTTGCGGGTCCGCACGATCACCGCCTTGACGACCTTGCCCTTCTTGACCTGGCCGTCGGGTGAGCTTTCCTTCACCGCCGCCGTGACCACGTCACCGAGCGACGCAATCTTGCCGACCCCGCCTCCCAGGGGCAGAATCACCTGCAGCTTGCGGGCCCCAGAGTTGTCGGCCACTTCGAGCATCGTTCTCATTTGCACTGCCATCGATCGCTCCTATGCTCCCTGCGCCTGTTGCCCGGCTTCCGCCTTCGCCTCGGCCTGGGCCAAGGCCGACCGGCGCACGATCTCCTCGAGCTGCCAGCGCTTCAGCTTCGACAACGGCCTGGTTTCCCGGATGCGTACCACGTCTCCAACCCGCGCCGTATTCGCCTCGTCGTGCGCGTAGAACTTCTTGCTCGTCCGCATGACGCGCTTGTATTTTGGGTGCGCCTTGGCCATCTCGACCTTGACGACGATGGTCTTGGCCATCTTGGTCGAAACCACCGCGCCCACTTTTTCATTGCGCCGCGACGCCTGCGCGGCGTTCTCGACCGCCTTCGCTTCCACTGTTTCCGCCATGCCTAGCTCACCTTTCCGGATCTCGCGCCCTTGGCCGCGGCAGGGGTTCCGGCGCTCAAGGAGCGTTCCCGCTCGATCGTCTTGATGCGGGCCACGTCCTTGCGGAGCTCCCGCAGACGCTTGACGCCCTCGGTCTGCCCCAGCTTCATGTTGAAGCGAATACGAAAGAGCTGCTCCGCGGCCTTGCGGGCTTCCTCGCGCAGCTCCGCGGGTCCGAGCTCGCGCACCTTGCTGATGTCCATTGTCAGTCTCTTCCCGGGACGCCGGGCCTTCTCATGCCGCCGAAGGCCGGGGTCTCCCGTTCCACTTGCGCCGTCTACAAAGGAGCGCTTACCGCCGCTCCAACTCTCTAACCATACACGCAAGACGCCTGCCGCGCCAGCCTATTTGGCCGCGACCGCCTTTACGTCGTGCCGTTGCACGAACCGCACCCGGAGCGGCAGCTTGTTCGCCGCCAGGCGCATCGCCTCCTGCGCCACGTCCGGGGTGACCCCTTCCATCTCGAAGAGCATCTTGCCCGGGCGGATCACCGCCGACCAGTGGTCCGGCGCGCCCTTGCCTTTGCCCATGCGGGTCTCGGCCGGCTTCTTGGTAATCGGCTTATCCGGGAACAGCCGCAGCCAGATCTTGCCGCCGCGCTTGATGAACCGGGTCATCGCGATGCGGCTCGCCTCGATCTGCCGGTCCGTGATATAGCCGCACTCCATGGCTTTCAGGCCGTACTCGCCGAAGGCGAGCTCCGCCCCGCGCCAGGCCTTTCCTTTCATGCGTCCGCGCTGCTGCTTGCGGAATTTGACTCGTTTCGGACTCAACATGGTCGTTGCCCTGGCTGGTGGGGCGCCCCGCGGCGCCGGGCCGGTTAGCCGCTCAGAATACCGGTGCCGCCGCGACCGCGCCCTGCGGCGCGCCTCGCCGTTGCTGGTAGATGTCCCCGCGATACACCCAGGTCTTGACCCCGATGATCCCGTAGGTGGTGTGCGCTTCAGCGAAGCCGTAATCGATGTCGGCCCGCAGCGTGTGGAGCGGCAGACGCCCCTGCAGATACCACTCGGACCGCGCGATCTCGTTGCCGTTCAGACGGCCCGAGACCCGCACCTTGATTCCCTTGCACCCGAACCGCAGCGCCGAATCCACCGCCTTGCGCATCGCCCGGCGGAAGCCAACCCGCTTTTCGAGCTGCAGCGCGATGTTCTCGGCCACCAGCTGCGCGTCAAGCTCCGGCTTGTTCACCTCCAGGATGTCGATAAACACATCCCGGTTGGTGCGCTTCTGCAGCTCCGCCTTCAACTTGTCGATCTCCGCGCCCTTGCGCCCGATGATGATGCCCGGGCGCGCCGTGCGGATGATCAGGCGCAGCTTGTTGCCCGGCCGTTCGATCTCCACCGAGCTCACGCCGGCCGCCTTCAGCTTCTCCTTGAGCTCGCGCTTGAGGTGCACGTCCTCGACCAGCAGCTTGGCATAGTCGCGCTCCACGAACCAGCGCGAACGCCAGGGCTTGTTGACACCCAGGCGGAATCCATACGGATGTACTTTCTGACCCATCGTTTCCCTTTCGTCTCCGGCCGCTTTACGCCCGCGCGGCCTTGCGCTTCGTGGTTCCGGTAACCCCAAC